>JAHJVF010000045.1 GCA_018828505.1 Bacteroidota bacterium
AATCCTAAGCACAAATTTCGAAAACATAGAAAATTGGCTATTTGTGGCGTTTCGATCATTAGAATTTAGTATTTGTTTAGAATTTAGAGTTTAGGATTTCGTGCTTACGAATCGAATAATACGTCCCTGCGTAACATCAGTTAGTAATTATATCATTTCGCTTCCGAATGTAAATGGCGTGAACATTCTTCCATACCATCACATAGCTGTAGAAAAATACAGGCGACTGAATAAAAACTATGAATTAAAAGACAAAAAAGAATTTTCAAAAGAGGAGATCGACAGAATAAAAAACGTTTTTCAAAAACATGGATTAAATGTGTTAGTAATATAATAGATTTTCCTCTTCGAAAAGTTGAACTCTTCGTTTAAGTTGTAATTGAAAAAGAAGAATTTGTTGGTTATGTTATTATCAGAATCTTTAAACAGTATATATGACAAATCTCTCATATTCAGTAAATGGTATTCCTATTCGATTGAGAGATGAAAAATGGACACACATAGTTGAAAATCATGATGATATGGCAGGCTACTATTTTGATGTATTGGAAACCATAGCTAACCCAACGTGGATATTTGAAGGTGACCTGGATGAGCTTTGGGCAGTAAAGAAAATTACTGCAAAAAAAGCTATGCTAGTAATCTATAAAGAATATAAAGATCAAAATGACGGTTTTATAATTACAGCTTTCTTTACCACAAAAATAAAAAAACTTCTTAAAAGGAAAATATTATGGCAACAGCAGAAGTAAGAGAAATATTTAATGTAATACCATATATAAAGCGAATCGGGGCGAAACATTTATGGTTTGATCTTGATAAGGAAGCGGATGTTTTGTATGTAAGCTTAGAGCGACCTCAAAGAGCAACAGATACCGATATTTTAGAAGAGGGTGTTTTTCTGCGACTACGCGGGAAAAAATTAGTAGGAATTACTATTACAAATATCAGCAAGAAATTTAAGTAGTGAAACATTTGGATACATTAAATAGAAGAAATTAAAAGTACATTTTTTAACAGATCCTTACTTAAATGATTACCGAGCGAATAAAAAAACTTCGTCAAGAAAGTCTTGTTACTAAACCTTACATCTCAACCGAGAGGGCAGAACTTGTAACTGATGTTTATTCAAAAAACATAGGGTTCGTTTCTGAACCGATACGGCGTGCGCTGGGTTTCAAACATTTAATGGAAAACAAAACAATTTACATTGGCGATGGAGAATTGATCGTTGGTGAAAAAGGTCCGGCGCCAAAAGCAACTCCGACATATCCCGAACTTTGTTGCCACTCGTTGCAAGACCTTGAAATTTTAAACTCACGAAATAAAATTCCTTTTGCAGTCTCTGATGATTCGAGAAAGGTTTATGAAGAAAAAATAATTCCTTTTTGGGAAGGAAAGTCAATGCGTGATTTTATCTTTCGTGAAATGACTGAGGAATGGAAAAACGCATACGAAGCTGGCATATTTACTGAATTTATGGAACAGCGCGCACCGGGTCATACAGTTCTTGATGATAAAATCTATAAAAAAGGTTTTAATCAAAAGAATTCCTCGCAGCTTGCTTCGGGGTTACAATTTGGAAACTAAAAAAATTAATCCACTAGATACCTCGCAGCTTGCTGCGGGGTAGTTCATCGTGAATAGCATTATGACCTAACTCTTCAAGAAGAGGGACCAACAATGGGGAAAGATTATTATCAATGAGAAAATTTATAAGACATATGACATTGGGTTTGGAAGAATATTATCAGTCTCCTACTTGAAAAAAATATTCTTCCTTCTGATTATATTCAATATAGGATTTATACTGCAAGTGGAAATTCTCTTATTCTAAAAAAATCAGACGAATATCGAAAAATCTCTTGGAAGTCTTCAATTTCTAATTCAGGATGCTGTTTAAGAATTTGTTCTTCGGTCATTCCGTCAGATAACATTGCAAGTATAGTTGCCACTGGCATCCGCAAGTTTCTAATACAGGGAACTCCTCCCATTATATCAGGGTTGATAGTAATACGTTCTGTGTGTTTCATAAAATCATTTCCTAAAAATTTTTCCTTGCTTCTAATATACATTAGAAGAAACCATTTTACAAAGAAATGACATATCTCTAAAACCCTGTAGCAGAGTCAAGATATGTCATTTCTACAGTTTGCTCAATCAAATCTCATTGGGCAAGCGGGTTGGCGGGCAGCCCTCAAGGTTTATTTCTGTAGGTGAGACCTTGAAGGTTGCGAATGGCGCTAAAGCCGCGAAAATCTTCAAGGTCGAGAATGATTATAGTTGCCTGTCATAACAACCTTGAGGGTTTATCCCGACTCAATCAGAACGCTCAACCCTCAAGGTTTGGTAATTCCGCATTCCGCCCGCCTGCCACATAAGATACGGTTGGGCGGGCAGGCACTTCGAATCATTCCAAACCAATTTCGCTTAAGAGATAAACCAAAATCGCCATTGTGGCTGAACCTAATTCAAACTCTCTCAAATGAACTATATCGAAAACGTCAGAGATTTACCCCGTGAGATATTATGTAGATGTTTTCCAGAGTACATATTTACCCCGTTGGATAATGCCATTGAAGAATGGAGTGAAAAATAAAAACCAAATATCCAACGGGGTGAATAAAGGAATTTTATCTCACGGGGTGAACGTCTATATAACGTTGATCATCAGGAACATATCCTATTTTAGTCTTACAGTTTTTAATGAATGAAATATCCACACCACTTCCTCCTTTTCTCACCCATTCAATTCTAGCTTTTTGCAGGTAGGGAAGCCACTCGTTTATTTTCTGTATTACAATTGAATCAGCATCGACATAAAATCCTCGCGGAGTGAAAGCTCCTCAATCAGATTCGATTGCTGCATAATGGATCTCTTTTGCGGTATCTGCATAATTTCCATATTCGATTGCACCACGTACGCCATTCTCTTCGTTAATAAAAAATACGCATCTGATAGTTCTCTTTGGTTTTATATCCAATCGTTTGAAAAGATCGAGCACTTCCATCGATTGGATACAACCAGCGCCGTCATCGTGTGCACCGCAGCCTTTATCCCAGGAATCGAAATGTCCGCCGACAACAATAATTTCGTCTGGCCTTTCCGTTCCTTTTAATTCACCTATGACGTTGTAGGATTGAACATCTGGAAGTGTTTTACACGACAGCTTCAAATTTATTTTAAGTGAAGAATCCTGTTTGACAGCTTCTGATAAAAAATCCGCATCTCGATAACCGATTGCAACCGATGGAATTTTTGGAAGCGAATCGACATAAGACATCACACCAACGTGAGGAACGTTATCGTGTTTTGTTGTAACTGAACGGACTATAATTCCTACCGCCCCAAACCTTGCTGCCTCAATTGCACCTTGTGTCCTTTGGTCAACCGCACCGCCGTAACCTGCAAAAGTATTTAATTCTCTAAGATCGAGAGACCGATTAAAGAATACAATTTTATTTTTAATCTTACTGCGGACTTTTTTTAATTCTTCAAAATTATTTACTGTGACAACCTCAGTGATAATGCCCTCTTTCTTTGTTCCAACACTCCCACCAAAAGCTGCAATGTTTAATTTCTTTCCATTAAACTTTTTTGATTCGACAATCTTTGCCGATCCAACATTTCCTCTAACCCATCTTGGTACCATAACAGGTTGAAGCCAAACTTTATCAAACCCTAAATCTTCCATTTTCTTTTTCGCCCAAAGAATTGCTTGTAAGGATTCATCAGAACCGCTCAAGCGAGGCCCAATCTCACAGAGCTCTTCCAAAAGTTTATAACCCTTTTGATCAATCAATGCAGTCTTAACAATTTTTTCTGCGATGTCTAAATACTGCTGATTTAAAGTTTGGGAATGTACTGAGACAATTAAGGCAAATATTAACGCGACAGGCGTAAATAATTTAAAGAACAAGTAATCTGTTTTTTTCAAAAGCCCTCCTGAATTTGAAAGATTATTTGAACAAGAAAAAATTAAATATTAGAACAGTAACTCGTCGTTTTCTAGTTCTATATTTTTTGATGCCGTTGAAACCCTGTAATATGGTTTAATTTCTGTCCCGATATATTTAAGTGCAGCCATAATTACACCAAGATCATCAAGATAACCAACAAATGGAGCAAAATCAGGAATCGTATCGATAGGTGAAATAAAATAAACAAGCGAAGCAACAACAATTAATTTTCTGTACCAATTGACAGAATCATCTTTTATGTACTTATACAGAGCGACAACATCTTCAACAAATGAAATCCTTTTTTTTGTTTTCTCAAGTTTAGCGGAAAATTTATCCTCTATGTACTCGACATTCTTTTCAAAATTTCTTTCATCTTCTTCTGTTATTAATAATTCTTTTGGTAAAGCTTCCATACATACCTTGTTATTGCTTGTGAAAAATCAAAGAGTAAATATCAAAAATTAAAGCTACAAATTATATATTAAAACTCTTTTAAACTCTGAAGAGTGATAAAACTTTCTAAGATTAAAATTGAACATAAACCGAGTTAATAACAACATTTGAATTTTAATATATCATTTTGATTTTTGCATTTTGCATTATTTATTAATCCACTTATCAAACCAATTAAAAATTTCCGTCATCCATAGTTTAAAGTTTTGCGGTTTAGCGACAAAATGAGTTTCATCCGGGAAATAAACAAACTTAGAGGGAACGCCGAGTCGTTGCAGTGATGTAAATAATTCAAAAGCTTGCGATTCCGGAACGCGAAAGTCGTTAGCGCCGTGTGTAACAAGTATGGGAGTCTTTATTTTATCGACATACTGATGCGGAGAAAATTTTTGATAATGTTTCCGGTTTGTCCATGGAGTTCCATTGAATTCCCATTCCGGGAACCAAAGTTCTTCGGTTGAGCCGTACATACTTTCGAGATTATACACTCCAGCATGAGAAACAATAGCTTTGAAACGATTCGTCTTCGTTGCCATCCAGTTCATCATATATCCGCCGTACGAAGCGCCCGAGGCAACAGTTTTATCTGCATCAATGAAGGAAAAGTTTTTCACTGCGTAATCATAAGCGTTCATTAAATCGGTATAGACTTTTCCACCCCAATCACCGCTGATCTCATCTGTAAATTTTTGTCCGTAGCCTGTACTTCCCCTCGGATTCGTCATTACAACAACATAACCGGGAGATGCATAGAGTTGAGGATTCCATCTGTAATGCCACATATCTTCCCAAGCACCTTGAGGACCGCCGTGAACCAAAAACACCATCGGATATTTTTTGTTCGAATCGAAGAGGGGCGGCTTGACCATTAAACTGTGAACCGGAGTTCCACTTGCCCCTTTACTCCAAAATTCTTCCAGCGGCATCATTTGAATTTGAGAAAGGATTTCATCGTTGATTGTCGTTAGCTGCGTTGTTTGTTTTGTTTGAAGGTCGAGCTTCCAAATATCATTTGGTCTTGTAACTGAATTTTGATTGAAGATCAAAAACTTTCCATCGCTTGAGATGTTAAGGCCTGTGTTCCAGTGTTTATCGTAGAGGAGATCATATTTTTTTGATTTTATGTTTATTTTATATATAGCTTTTCTTCCAATGTTATCTGTAGAAAAAATTATCTCTTCGCCGTTTGGATGCCAAACAACTTCGTCAACACTTCGATCAAGTGATTCTGTTAAATTAAATATCTTGCCCGACTCACGATCATAAATCATTAATGTTTGCCTGTCTGCTTCAAAACCGGCTCGTGCCATTTGACGGTATGCGATGTATTTTCCGTCCGGTGAATAAACCGGTTGATTATCATTTCCTTTATTACTTGTTAATTGTCTTTTTGCTTTTCCGTCAAAATAAGTCAGCCATAGATCGTTATTCGTACTTGTTGCCAACACACGATCCGTATTTGTGACAAAACAGATCTCTTTTCCATTCGGAGAAAAGGCATAGTCGATTTTACCTCCAAGTGCTATGGGAGGACAATCGTTTATACTGCCTATAGTTAGATCGACATATTTTGCCGAGTCAAGATTCAATAAAAATAAATGACTTCGTTTTTTATCACGCCAGGAATTCCAATGACGAAACATTAATTCATTAATTATCCGGGCTTTTACTTTGCTTTTATCTTTGGCTTCATCCTTAGCTTTATTACATTCATCGTTTTCGCAATCAGGATAAACTTCCGATATAAAAAGAATTTCTTTTCCATCTTTTGAAATAACCGGAGAAGAAGCACCGGTTGAGAGAGAAGTCAATTGTTTCGGATCGTCCTTTTTTTCAATATCAAACGAATAAATTTGAGGAGAACCATCTTTTGTAGAAACAAATGCTAAAGTTTTTGAATCCGGAAACCATGCTGGAGAATTTTCAGAACTTTTCCAATCGGTTAGCTGAGTTAATTCTTTGCTATGAATTTTCAGCAGCCAAAGATCGCTGTTACCTTTATTTTCTTCCATACTGAAGTATGTTATGACAAATGCTGCATATGCATCATTCGGGGAGAGAACTGTTTGCGTAATTCTTCCCATACTCCAGAGATCGTCAATTGTCATTGCTCTTTTTGTTTGAGCACTTATGAGAATTGGAATAAGAATTAAAACTAATAGTAATTTTTTCATACAAACCTCAAATTATAAACCTTGTTATTTAAGTTTAATTTAAAGTTACTTGTTTAGAATTGCAATTGAATGAATGGTAGGAAAATCGATTGGCATAATACCAGCAAGCAGCCAATAGTATTAAAACTATTCCAAATCTTAATGCAAAAAAGAATGGATCGGGTCTTATGCTTTTCGAACAGAAGGAAACTTCTATTGGAATTAACATTAGAATCGAACCGGCTGCGATTAATATCATGCCGATTATAATCAATTTATTTATAAATGATTTTTCTGATCCGGCTTCTCTTGCTTGAATATAAAATGAGCTGCAAAGTCCGCCGAATATCATAAATCCAAGCCACGGAAAAATCGGGAAAAGAGAATAATGCTGCCCATTTATGTAAGCGGCAAAAAATGGATGAATGTATTGTGTAAAATCCATAGAGTTGAATTTTTGGAAAAATTGTTTATTTTATTATAAGTAATTATAAGCAAAGCAAGGAGCAATTTGAAATGGTAGAGATTTTACAAAAGATATTTTATCAAAACACACTTACCGATTATTTAATAAGTTTAGGAATATTCGGTGTATGTGTTATACTCATAAAATTTTTAAAAATAGTTGCACTTAAACGCCTTAGGAAGTGGGCAGAAGCAACCGAAACAGAAATAGATGATTTCATAATAAAACAAGTTGAAAAATTCATTATCCCAATACTTTACCTTGCGGGATTTTACACTGCTCAGAGTTATATTGAAAAAAGTGAAAGCCTCGAAAAAATCGTTAATTCTTTTTTCATTATCGTCTTAACAATTCTAATTATTCGATTGGCAGTTATTTCCATCAACTATGCTATTAGATTTTATTGGATGAAACGAGAGGAATCATCAAAGGGTGAGAGTCTCAGGGGAATTTCTACATTTGTGTCACTTTTAGTTTGGGCGGTCGGACTTATATTCTTGCTCGATAATCTGGGATTCCAGGTTACTGCAGTTGTCGCGGGATTGGGAATTGGCGGAATAGCGGTCGCATTAGCGGCACAAACAATATTAACCGATCTATTCAGCCACTTTGTTATATTTTTTGATAGACCGTTTCAGGTTGGAGATTTCATAATTATTGACGATAAATTGGGAGTTGTTGATAAGATTGGAATAAAAACAACACGCGTAAAAAGTCTAACCGGTGAGCAGCTTGTCTTTTCAAATAAAGACATGACTGATTCAAGAATTCATAACTTCAAAAGAATGGAAAAGCGGCGCGTTCTTTTCACTATAGGAGTTACGTATCAGACGAGATTGGAATTACTAAAAGAAATTCCTGAATTGATTAAAAATATAATAGAAGAAAATGACCAAGCCATCTTTGACCGAGCCCACTTCAAAGAGTATGGAGATTTTAGTTTAATTTTTGAAATAGTTTATTATGTTCTCGGTGCGGATTTTAACATATACATGGATATTCAACAAAAAATAAATTTCAAAATCTACGAGAAATTTGAAAAACGAGGAATTGAGTTCGCCTATCCAAGCCAGACAATTTTTTTGACCAGGCAAAATTGAGAACAAATAATTAAGCAAAGATTCCTTATTTAAATTTGATTCATTTAAAAAACTTTTTATAATGATAATATGAAAAAGTTTAATATTACTGCTATCGGAGAAATTCTTTTCGATATTTATCCTACTTACAATAGAGTTGGTGGTGCTCCGTTTAATTTTATTTATCACATTAAAAAGTTAACGGGAAATGGTTATTTCATCAGTAGAATCGGCGAGGATGAACTGGGTTCAGAAATAGTAAGAATAATAAAAGAGAACGACTTTAAGCTTGAACTAATTCAAATAGACACGATTCATCCAACAGGCACCGCGCGAGTACAGTTATCCGAAAATAAAATTCCGCAATTTACTCTCGGTTTGAATTGCGCTTATGAATTCATCGAATATAATGAGGAGATCGAAAGTCATGTAAACATTTTGACTGATTTAATATATTTTGGTACACTTGCTCAAAGAAATGAACATAGCAGAAAAACGATTCGCTCATTGTGGGGAAAGGATATAAAATATTTTTGTGATCTGAATCTTCGTAAGAATTTCTACAACAAAGAAATTATGCATTCGTCGTTAGTCAACTCGCATGTGTTAAAACTAAATAGTGACGAATTGAAAGTAATAAATGAAACTTTACTCGGTTCATCGTTTAATTTAGAGAATATTTCTTTATTACTGATGAAAAAATTCAACATCGAATTGCTTTGTGTTACTCTTGGGGAGAACGGAGCTTTTTTACGAAATCGGGATAGCGTCCACTATTACAAAAGTGAAGTTGAAAATTTAATTGATACTGTCGGTGCTGGGGACGCTTATGCATCAGTGCTTTGTACTGGATATTTGGAAAACTGGAAACTCGATACAATTAATATAATTGCCTCGGAATTTGCAGGGGAAATTTGTGCGATAAAGGGGGCTCTTCCAAAGGATGATGAGATTTATAAAAAATACCGTGAGAGGATAATCAACGAGAATGAAAAATAGAACTGGTAAACTGTACATTCAACTTTACAATATTCACGGACTAATTAGAGGAGAGAATCTTGAGCTCGGCAGAGATGCAGATACAGGGGGTCAAACTAAATATGTTTTAGAACTAGCAAAAGAGTTGAGCAAAAGGAAAGAATTTCTTAGAGTTGAAATAGTTACACGATGGATAAACGACAAGAATATTTCAAAAGATTATTCAATCCCAATTGAAAAAGTTAATGATAAATTGAGAATTGTAAGAATTAGGTGCGGTGGTGGGAAATACATCAGAAAAGAACTTCTTTGGGATTACCTCGAAGAATTCGTTGATAGGTCTATAAGGTATCTGAAAACTGTCGGCAGATTACCTGACGTAATTCACAGTCATTATGCCGATGCAGGTTTTGTATGTACAGAACTGAGCAAATTTTTTGGAATTCCTTTTATTCATACCGGGCATTCATTAGGCAGATTAAAATTGCAGGGTCTCCTTGAAAATAATTTATCGATGGAGGAAATTGAAAAAAAATTTAGAATATCACATCGAATAAGCGTTGAAGAGAATGCTATCTTTTATGCAAACAAAATAATCACGAGTACGAATCACGAAATAGAAAATCAATACAGTGCTTATAAAAATGCGGTTAGAGAAAAATTCAAAGTGGTTCCACCCGGAATTGAACTCAAAAAATTTTACCCCTTTAATGAAAAAAGAGAACGGACTAAAGATGCGGAAAAGGTGCGGGCAGGAATTAGAGCTGAACTATGGAAATTTTTTATGAATTTTGATAAGCCTATAATATTAATGCTGTGCAGGCCTGAAAAGCGGAAAAACATTGCTGGTCTGATTGAAGCGTACGGTAAAGACAAAGAGCTGCAAGAAATAGCCAACCTTGCAATTTATGCAGGTATCAGGAAAGATATTCAATCAATGTCAGAAATTGAAAAAGATGTTTTAACGGAAATGTTGCTGTTGATGGATAAGTTCGACCTTTACGGTAAGATGGCAATCCCTAAAAAACATGATGTCGAAGATGAAGTTCCAGAGTTGTATAGAATCAGCGCAGAAAGCGGAGGTGTATTTGTAAATCCAGCCTTCAACGAAAATTTTGGTTTGACTCTTATCGAAGCTGCAATGAGCGGTTTGCCTGTAGTTGCGACAAATCGTGGAGGGCCTCAAGACATCATTGGCAATTTAAAGGATGGCTTACTCGTTGATGTCTCTGATCCAACAAACATTTCCGAGACAATAAAAAAAGTTATAAAAAATAAAAAACTTTGGAATAGATTTTCTGAGAGTGGAGTCGAACTCGTAACAAAATATTATGGCTGGGATTCGCACATCTCATTATATATAAAAGAAGTCGTAAAGTTAAAAAAGGAATATAGAAGCGAAATCAATACATTCGGTAAATTTGGGAAAAAACTTCTTGAATGTGAAAAACTGATAATTGTTGATATAGATAATACACTTCTCGGTGATACAGAAGCACTTGAACGTTTCAAGCTAGCTCTCAGCAGTCAGTCAAAATCCATCGGTTTTGGTGTTGCTACAGGTAGAACGATTGATTCAGCAATTCAAGTATTGGAAGAGAACAATGCACCAAAAGCTGAAATCATCATATCGTCTGTCGGAACAGAATTATATTATAAAGATAAGGAGAACTATATTTATTCAACTGGGTGGGACAAGCATTTATCGGCTTCGTGGGAAAGAGAAACAATCATCGAATTACTCTCTGACTTTGATTTTTTGGAGTATCAGGAAAAAGAAAATCAACGAAAGTATAAAATGAGCTACTACCTACGTGGCGATATCGGCAAAATTAAGCTTGTGCGAGAGAAGCTAATTAGAAATAGGATCAAGTGTAATTTAGTTTTCAGCCACGATGAATTTGTTGATATCATTCCATTCCGTGCATCGAAAGGAAGAGCAGTGAGATACCTAGCTTATCGATGGAATATTTCTCTAAACAATGTTTTGGTTGCGGGTGATTCGGGTAACGATGAAGACATGTTGATTGGTGAAATGCTTGGTGTAATAGTTGGAAACTACAGTCCTGAATTGGAAAAAATTAAAGGGAAACGCCGAATTTATTTTGCCAGCAACAGTTTTGCCGATGGAATTTTGGAAGGAATAAATTACTATAAATTTTTCGAAAGGGAATCCATTCATGACTGAAAAATTTTTAAGAGCGATCGCAAATGTTAAGGAGGATTTCTTCAATTATCTGCACATCATGTATAAGAACGAAAAAAATCTTTATGTCCGCGGAGATTTGCTAGATCTCTTTAGAAAAAATAAATCGAATTTCAAATCAGAAAATGTTGAAGTTCTACAAAACTGTATTGAAACGATTCAAGAATCTTTTTGTATGAACAATTCTATTTATTTGGATGTGAGGGAGGAAATTGCTGCTTCAGATCTTTATTACTTTAACCTCGAGGAAGTCTTTTATGAAAAAATAAGCGTGATTGATTACCTAAAAGCAAAAGAAAAATTTGTTGAACCATTTGATTCAAATGATATTTTGACACTTAACTTCGAATCTTTTTACAGAAAATTCCCAAGCGTACGGGATTCAAAAAATATCGGTGCTGGAGTTGAATATCTGAACCGATATCTCTCAAGTCAAATGTTTAACGAGGTAGATAAATGGCGTAAGCTTCTATTGAAATTTATAAAACTTCACAAACACAATTCTGAACAGTTAGTCATAAACGATAGGATAAAAAATGTAGATCAGCTCAGCGACAATATTGATAAGACAATTGATTGGTTGATGAAGATTGATGAAAAGGAACCATATGAGAATCTTCGATTCAAACTTCAGGAGCTTGGTTTTGAAGCCGGTCTCGGACTTAATGCAAGAGAGATAATTAAAAGTTTAAAATTGCTCGATGGACTTTTACAATCGCCTGACTATATTACCTTGAAAGAATTCATCTCCCGAATTCCAATGATATTTAATATCGCAGTTATTTCTCCTCATGGATATTTTGCCCAAGAGAATGTTCTGGGACTTCCCGATACAGGGGGACAGGTTGTTTACATTTTAGATCAAGTAAAAGCGCTCGAGAAATCTTTAATAGATTCACTGCAGAAGGCAGGATTAAAAACTACTCCTAAAATAATAATACTGACACGACTCATACCAAATGCAAACAGCACGACATGCAACAAACGCCTTGAAAAAGTATACAATACCAAAAACACATGGATTCTCCGTACTCCTTTTAGAACAAAAAATCCAAAAGTGACTGACAATTGGATATCTCGCTTTGAAATTTGGCCTTACCTCGAAGAATTTGCAGAAGATTCATATCGTGAATTAATTGCTGAGTTCGGAACTAGACCTGATTTGGTTATCGGTAACTACTCCGATGGTAATATTGTCGCCTATAATTTGGCGAAAAGATTCGGTGTAACACAATGTTGTATCGCTCACGCTCTAGAAAAGAGCAAATATCTCTACAGCGCTCTTTACTGGAAAGATTTAGAACAATACTATAATTTTTCAATTCAGTTTACCGCAGATATCATAGCAATGAATTCTGCTGACTTTCTGATAACCTCAACATATCAAGAAATAGCCGGCACGGGAAGTACAATTGGTCAATATGAATCGTTCAAACATTTTACAATGCCTTCACTTTACCGAGTTGAGAGCGGAATAAATTTATATCATCCGAAATTCAATATTGTTTCGCCGGGTGTGAATGAAAATATCTATTACTCATACACAAGAAAAGAAAAACGAATTGAAAAAATAAAAGAATCGTTGGCAGAACTGCTTTTCGGAAATATTGATGACGAAGATGTGCTTGGAAAATTAGATAATCCAAATGCAACTCCTATTTTTACAATGGCGAGACTCGACAAAATAAAAAATGTCACCGCCCTCGTACGATGGTATGGTAAAAGCGAAGAGATGCAGAGTCTTAGCAATTTAATCATCGTTGCTGGAAAAGTAGATCCGTCACGTTCATCTGACATTGAAGAAATCGAACAAATTCAATATATGCACAACTTGATTAATAGTTATAATCTTCATAATAAAATTAGATGGATAGGAAAAATTTTCAGAAAGAATGAGTCAGGTGAAGTATATAGGTTAATTGCAGATTATCGAGGGATCTTTGTCCAATCCGGTCTATTCGAAGGTTTTGGATTGACAGTATTAGAAGCAATGATTTCCGGGCTGCCTGTATTCGCTACACAGTATGGAGGCCCTCTCGAAATAATCCAGGACTCAATTAACGGATTCCATATTGACCCGATTAACGATGAAGAAAGCACGGAAAAAATCTTAGGTTTCCTAAAAAAAATAAAAGAAGAGCCGGAATATTGGTTGAAGATTTCCAGGAGGGCTATTCAAAGAGTAAATGAATCGTACAGCTGGAAGCTGTATGCAGATAAATTACTTTCTCTTGCTAAGATTTATGGTTTTTGGAAATATGTGAAAGATATTGAGATGACGGAGATGAATTCTTATCTCGAAGCGCTTTATTATTTGCTCTATAAACCACACGCACAAAAAATATTAGAGAAACATAGTATGACATGATTTTATAATAACTAAAGTGGATAGTTTGATAAAATTTTATTGAATGGATTATTCTATTTAGGTGAGTTGGTAAACATAGTCTAAAACGAATCAACAATTTCTAATCTAAAAGTTTAAGACTATGTTTAATCTTTTCAAGCGAAGTTGAAAAATTGTGCTGTTTCTCTTTTTCCTTTTCGATTACTTCTTTTGGTGCTCTTGAAGTGAAGCTTTCATTAGAAAGTTTTTTGTTCACTCCATCCAATAGCCTTTGAAGACGTTCCGCTTCTTTTTTTAATCTTTCACGCTCGACTTCAATATCTATCAATCCTTCAAGCGGAACGAATATTTCAACTCCCCTCATCACTGCTGAAGATGAATGCTTTGGTTTTACTACATCTTTGCCAACTGAGATATTTTCTACACGGGCAAGCCGACTTATATATTGAGAATAATTTTTTATAATTTCTTCAAACTTTCTATTCTCAGTTTTTATTACAACATCACAGGTTTTAGATGGGGGAACGTTCATTTCTCCGCGGATATTTCTCACGGAAGTGATTATGTTTTGAAGAAAATCCATCTCCCCATCGACAAATGGTTTAATGAGCGAATGATCAGCAGCCGGGAAAGTTGAGATCATTATGCTTTCGCCTTCCTGACGGTCAGCGAGCGCCTGCCAAATTTCCTCTGTAATGTAAGGCATAATTGGATGCAGAAGTTTCAGAATATTTTCATAAACCCGAATAGCACGCGTGAGAATCGCAGATTTGATTTCGTCATTGGTCTCGGAGTTTATACGATTTTTTATAAACTCGATATACCAATCGCAATAATCACTCCAAATGAAATTATAAATCTGTTTTGATGCATCATTTATCTTGAATTGGTCCAGCGCGTCATTTAAGTTTTGAATTGTTGCATTGAGCCGACTCAAAATCCATTTGTCAGCAAGATCGAGATGTGAGTGTAAAAGATTTTCATTCAGCGATATGTTCTCCCGATTCATTAAAAGGAATCTGCCTGCATTCCAAATCTTGTTAGCGAAATTTCTTCCGATCTCACATTTATCAACAGAGAAAAGAACATCTTGTCCGAGCGGAGCTAAATAAATCACAGTAAAACGAAGCGCATCGGCACCATACTGATCAATGACTTCAAGCGGATCGGGAGAATTTCCAAGCGACTTGCTCATCTTTCTCCCTTTATCATCACGAATAATGCTTGTAAAGTAAACATCTTTGAATGGGATCTCATTCATAAATTCATGCCCAGCGATGATCATTCTCGCAACCCAGAAGAAAATAATATCCGGGCCGGTTATCAGCAGATCGGTTGGATAAAAATATTTTCGCTCTTCTTCTGTTTTGAAAACTCCGTGTGCCCAAAGCCAGCTCGATGCCCATGTATCGAGAACATCTTCGTCCTGCCGCAAGTTTTTTGAACCGCAGTGTGGACATTTTTCTGGAGGATCAACAGCTACGATTGGTTTTTTACATTCTAAGAAACAAGCATCATCTCCCACACAATACCAAACCGGAATTCTATGTCCCCACCAAAGCTGACGCGAGATACACCAATCACGAATATTGTTCATCCAGTGAAAATAAACCTTAGTCCAACGGTCCGGATGGAATTTAACTTCACCTTCCTCAACGGATTTAATAGCAGGTTTTACAAGTTCATCCATCTTCATAAACCACTGTTCGGAAAGATAGGGTTCGATAGGGACTTTGCCTCGTTCAGAATAACCGATGTTCGTTTTATAATCTTCTATCTTAACTAGGAATCCTTCTTCTTCCAATCGTCTTGCGACTTTTTTACGGGCTTCAAATCTATCAAGTCCAACAAATTCACCGGGGGCATTCGAATTTAGAGTTGCATCGGGATTTAAAATGTTCACAACCTGTAATTTGTGACGCTTGCTCATTTCAAAATCATTCGGATCGTGAGCAGGCGTGACTTTCACACAACCTGTTCCAAATTCCTTATCGACATATTCATCTGCAAAAATCGGTATTTCTCTTCCAACCAAAGGTAGAACAATTTTCTTTCCAATGAGATGTTTGTATCGTTCATCCTCTGGATTAACTGCAACCCCGGTATCGCCAAGCATAGTTTCCGGACGGGTTGTCGCAACAACGATAAATTCATCACTCTCTTTTATTGGATATTTGAAATACCAAAGCTTACCATTGACTTCTTGATAAATTACTTCTTCGTCAGAAATCGCCGACTGAGATTGAGGGTCCCAGTTTACCATTCGAAGTCCGCGGTAGATCTGCCCTTTTTCATATAGCTGAACAAAAGCTTCAATAACTAATCGATAATAATCATCGTCCATCGTGAAGCGGAGTCGTTCCCAATCGCAGGCAACTCCAAGTTTCCGTAATTGTTTGAGGATCATTCCGCCGTAAAGCTCTTTCCACTCCTGGCAGTGTTTAAGGAATTCCTCTCGGCCGATTTTCTTCTTATCAATCCCTTTTTCTTTGAGAGCTTGAGTTACTTTTGTCTCTGTTGCGATTGAGGCGTGATCTGTTCCCGGAACCCAGCAGGCGTTGTAACCCTGCATCTTTTTCCATCTTATAAAAATATCTTGAAGAGTATTGTTCAAGATATGTCCCATCGTAAGACTGCCTGTAATATTTGGCGGGGGAATTACGATTGTGTAAGGCTCTTTTGCATGATCGACTTCAGCGTGAAATAAATTATTCTCCTCCCAGTAGGAATACCATTTATCTTCAACTTCGTTCGGCGAGTAAACTTTTAACAATTCTTTTTTCATTTGAACTTTAAAACAACGAGATGCCCGTATAATAACGAGCAAATATTTTGATTAATGTAAAATTAAAACTTGATTTAAGTTGCGTGCAATATAGAAAAGAAAAAAAAGCATTCAAATAGTTGAACTTTGAAAGCTTTATAAAATAATCACTTATGTTAGACTTATTAGGAAGAGCTACTGAAATGGTTGAAAAAGAATTGCTTAAAAAAAATCAAGATTCTCTTATTGTTAATTTAGGGATAAAATAAAAAAGCCCCGCTTTGTACGGGGCTTGTAGACCTGTCTACCTGCCTGCGCAGGGCGTTGCAGATTTGCAATTATCTGTCATTTCGATGATCCCGATGAAATCGGGAGAAGAGAAATCTTAAATAACAATTCGTTTTAAGACTTCTCCCTTCGGTCGAAGTGACATTTTTCCTAATTTGCAACAGCCTGCTGCGGCAGGCAGGCCGCTAGGTAGATAAGAATATTTAATTCTTAGTGAGCTAATCTAACGTCAGTTGCCTGAAAGCCTTTCTTGCCTTGGGTAACTGTAAATTCAACTCTATCGTTTTCTGCTAAAGATTTGTATCCATCTCCTTCTATCGACTTAAAATGTACAAATACATCTTCGCCGTTTGCTTGTGAGATAAAACCAAAACCTTTTGCACTGTTAAACCATTTAACAGATCCTTGTTTGCGCTCTGACATATACAGACGCTCCTTAAATAATTAATTGATAATTTGGACAGGCTATAAAAAATATTGGAAGGTTTACTTCTACATCTACTTCTAAAGGTACTGCCTTACGGGTACAAAGGTACAGAATTAATTCATGATAACCAATGATTTTTATCCGCTATCGGTTTTAACATTGGCGGTTCATTTTACATGCCTTTTTAGATTTGTTTTACTTGAGCCTGCCCGCCACGTTCAGCACCACTGGACAGGCGGGATTTGTCGAATTCTGGTTTTCGGATCGTGTAAGCTACGTATTTACCATCCGGTGAGATTGTTGCCTCACTTGGATATTCCAAATCAAACTGAGCTTCCAACGTAAATGGTTTTTTCTGTGCAAGAGTTATTTGCGAAAAAATTAGAAAAATAATTAAGAAAGTATATTTCATATCACACTCCAACGATTTGTCATAATTTAACATATTCTTAAACTTTTTGAAAAGATTTAATTCGGATCAATAAATTTATAGGGGTATAAAAACGAGTCATGCCTTCCTTGTCAGTCTGAGTTCGGCTGACAGGTTAAATACTGAAACGCATCCTCCAATAAGGTCGTCCAAAAAGTTAATTTTCTTAGTGGTTCTTTGAGTCTTTGTGTCTTCGTGGCAAATAAAAATCTTTATTATCAAGCAAAACTTGCCCCACTTGTCGGGGTTCAAAACATCAGCCACTGCCGAAGGCATCCCTCACGGGAAAAGTCTCTAAGGCACAAAGGTTCACAAAGAACTTTTTAACCACCATCATTTAGGGTGAGTTATACTGCTAAAAATATAGTTTTCTTTCAGTACCAATTAAATTCTCAAATATTATCTACAAGTAGAGGTTTGACCGAGAAGTTAGAACTTGCCACTCTGGATCCGTAATCTGACTGAAATGAAGGTTCATGACAGCCATAAAAAGTAAAGCTATAGTGCTGTTTATTGTTGAGATTGATTAGTCAATTTTTTTATCTTTTCAAATGAATAACCCCGCAGCAAGCTGCGAGGTATCAAATACAAACTACTTTAACAATCTTAGTTGTCCACGATAAATTTGTTTATACTGTTTCCCTTGATTTTTTACATACTCCAATTTTTATTATGCCTCTTTATTATATGTTCTCCCATGTAACAAAACTACATCTTTTTGACCCCGCAGCAAGCTGCGAGGAATTCTTTTGATTAAAACTGCTTTATTGAAAGGTTTAGCGATGTAATCATCTGCACCACCATTTATCATTTTTTCTTTATCACCATGAATTGCATGAGCTGTGAGCGCAATCACTGGAATGTTCTTATACTTTTCATCGGATTTCAATTTTTTTATCAGTTCAAGACCATCGAATTTACTCTGCAGTTGAATATCCATTAAAATCAAATTGAATTTCTCAGACTTTAATTTTTCCAAAGCTTGTTCAACAGATTCAGCTATGGAGACATCAAAATCTTTTTTTAAGATTAACACAATAAGGTTGGCAGACTCTAGATGATCTTCAACATATAGTATTTTCGGTTTTGCTGAATGATTGTTTTCTGACATAAAATAAAACTCCTTTTTTATGCAAGCGGTATTTTGAATGTAACTTTAGTTCCTATACCTTTTTCGCTTTTGAACTCAATTTCTCCGTTTAATGCACCAATATATTTTTTTGTGAGGGCTAATCCCAATCCACACCCCTCATATTGTTTATTAATACCGACATCCTCTTGGCTAAATGTTTCGAATAAATGTTTTTGATATTTATCCGACATACCGATTCCTTCATCTTCTACAGTGCATACTGCAAAGCCAGAGTTTTCGGTAAGCACAACCGATATAGTCCCTTTATTACTATATTTGATCGAATTACTTAAAAGATTAAGTATGACTCCGTTAAGACAGTATTCATCTCCAAGCACCATTAAGATTTTATCCGGCAATTCAATTTCCATGTTTATATTTTTATTAGCAGCAAAGGTGCTCATTTCGTTGTACGCTAACCCAATAATTGAATTAATAGAGAGCGGAACCAAATTTACCTTAAATTCTTTTGCTTCAAACTGAGAAATGACTAAAATCGCATTAATTGAATCCAACAATCTTTCACTACTTCGCTCAATAGAATAGAGGTGATTTTGAACTTCTTCATTTTCGATTACAGAAAAGAGTTCTTTTAAAATACTAGCATAACCTGAAATTATATTCAAAGGTGTGCGTATTTCGTGAGACATTGCAGAGAGGAATCCGCTTTTGAGTCTATTAGCTTCTTCGGCTTTTTCTTTTGCCCTAATGAGTTCTTTTTCTTTTCTCTCTCTTTCTAATGCACTAGCAAGGATCTCAGCAGTAAGTTTAAGGAGAGCAACATCTTCTTCTGCCCAGACTTTTTCTTGTTTAACAGCATCAAACCCTAAAAATCCGTAAAGTTTATTTTTCATAAACATTGGAACAGCAGCCACTGATTTAATATCCTGCATCTCCAAAATTTTCTTTTCAGTAGAGGCATGAGGGGGCAATTCAGAAACTCTTTGAACAACAATGGATTCATTACTTGATAATTTTTTATACCACCATGGGAATACATCAGCAGGAAGATTCTTCAAATTATCTATTTGCGGTTCAACACCATCGGCGCACCATTCGTGGGTGTTATTCATTTTAGAGATATCATGATTAAATAAAAACAGATAACTTCGATCCGAATTAGTGAACAGACCAATTTGTTTGATTGCATAGTTTATAACGACATCGATATTTTGATCTTCAACATTAATAAATTGGGTAGAAATATGAGCAATAAGCTTTTCTAGCTGCAGTCTATGGAAGAGTTTTTCTTCAGCTCTCTTTCTATCTGTAATGTCAGTAAAGGAACCGACTATTGCTTTAGTTTTTCCGTTTACCACAACAGGTGCTTCATTAGCTTCAACCCATACGATTCGTCCCTTTAGAGTTTTTAATTCCAGTTCATAAGGGGGCTGGGCAATACCAGTATCTATCGCCTTTTGTGTCAATTCGATTCCGATTGAATTATGGGGATTATTAGTTAAAAATTCCTGCCAATTAATCATTACTTCTTCTGGCTCGCATTCAAAAAAGTTTCTTGATTGAGGACTAACATAGGTAAAAACATGATCAATGGTACGAGTAAAGAATAAATTGGTGCTGTGATCAATAATTTCTCTAAGTTTTTGTTCAGCGTTCAAAAGAGACTCTTCCGACTTTTTTCGATCACTGATATCACGAGAAATTATTAAGACAGATGTAATTTGGTTGTTCTGATCAAACAAAGGAACCAACGATGAGTGTAACCAAACATCTCGACCCAAAAAGTTTGCTAAAGTCTCACTATATAAAGGTTTTTTAGTTTCGAAGACTGCTAGGATGTTTGATCGATGTATCTCTGCTACATCTTTAGGGAACAATGATCCTATTGTTTTCCCGATAAGTTCACCTGGCTGCTTATCAAATTGTTTCGCAGCGTAGTTATTCACATATTCTATCTGACCGTCAAGCCCGAAGATAAAAATCATATCCTGAGCTGCTTCGGCTAATGTTTGATACCGATTTTCTATGAGAGAACGTTCATGGATTTCTTTTTTAAGTTTTTCATTCTCCAATTTAAGTTGATTGGACACAGACACTATTACGAAACCCATCACAATTGTGAATAAAATACCTGCTATAATCAGTATATTTCGTAATAACTTAGTATCAGAAATAAATTCATTTGTTGATTCGACTGAGATGCTCGATTCATTTATTGCGTAGTTAAACAAATTAGTAATAGATTTTAAATACTGTTCGTATTCAGGAAAATTTTTTGTCTTAATAAATTCTTTTGCTTTTTTATCAAGGTTCTGGCGATTTATTTGAATCCGATCTTCAGTCAAATCAAGAAATTTTTTTCTTTGGCTCAGAAATTCAGTGAATAAATAACTCTCTTCGGGATTTTTTATTAGGTTCTTATAATGTTTAATTTTATTAGCATTTTCAGATATGGCTTTCCTTATTGAAGATTCGTATTCATTCATTCTTTCAAGATTTGATGTGAGAACATGCCGATTCACCAAAACTTCAATCAAACCCAGATTATTTGAAATTTCTTCAAGAGCTATAAGTTTTGGGATGGTATGATGATTGACTATGTAATTGTTTTCTTCAAATCTGCCAATATTACTTACGTTGATTATTGTAAGTACGATCAAAATCAAAACGAATACAGAAAAAGTCACAATTACTTTTGTACTTAGGGAGAACTTAGAAATTATCTTATTCATTGATCACACTTTATAATTATTATTCGAATAATTGTTAAACTGGCCAAAGCTTTATATCTTTTGGTATGCTTGCAGGCAGCAAGAGGAAGGAATAATGTTGTTATACCGAAAGATAGATTTTACATTATTATCGGAGGTTATAAAGATTTTTTTAGTTCGATAATGGAGGACTTTGAAGCAAAGTTGTGAAAAGTCCTCTGTCAGCTGATGGAGACGGAGGTTTATGATAACCAGGAAAAGTTAAACTATAGTGATCTTTTTTTATTGAAAATGATTGATTAGGCGGTTTATTTTTTCAATTAAAATATTTTTATAAAAAGGTTTAGAGACATAATCATCTGCACCACCATCTAATATTTTTTCCTTATCGCCATGCATTGCGTGGGCGGTCAATGCGATGATCGGAATGTTCTTATATTTTTCATCAGATTTTAGTTTGCTTATTAATTCAAGACCATCAAACTTAGTGTGTAGTGCAATATCCATTATGATTAAATCAAATTGTACTGATTTTAATTTTTCCAAAGCTTCACTCACCGATACAGCATTAATTATATCACATTCTTTTTTAAAGATTGTGATGAGTATTTTAGCAGATTCTTCGTGGTCTTCAACATAAAGTATTTTCGGTTTTGCTGTAAAATTATTTTCTAACATAGAATAAACCTCCCTTTTTATGCTAACGGAACATTAAAAATTACTTTTGTACCTTTCCCTTTTTTACTTTCTATTTTAATTGTGCCGTTGCAGCGATCTAAATAGCGTTTTGTGAGTGCTAATCCTAAACCGGTTCCTTCGAAAGTTCTTGAGGTACCAACTTCTTCCTGACTGAATGTTTCAAATAAGTGTTTTTGATATCTAACCGATATACCGATACCTTCATCCTTGATGGAGCAATACGCAAAATCCCCTTCCTTCCAAACTTTTAGTTCGATTGTTCCTTTTTTGCTGAATTTGATAGCATTATTAAGAAGATTTGTTAACACTCCGTTAAGACAATAATGATCCGCTAGAACGAAGATCTCTTCCTCCGGCAGAATAAGTTTGATAGGAATATTTTTTGACTGAGCTAAGATGTCCATTTGATTGTAATTATTTTTGATAGTCTGAATAAAGGGAAGAGGTTTAATTTCGATCTCAAATTCACATGCTTCAATTCTTGAAATATCCATGATCTGCGTAATAGTAGTAATTAAACGTTCACTGGAGTTGTAAATTGCTCCAAAATAATTATTTACTTCTTCATTATCCCCAACGTTGAAAAGATCGCTTATCAATCCGTTGTACCCAATTATAACATTTAATGGTGTTCGTATCTCATGGGACATAGCCGAGATAAAACCATCCTTCAATCTGTTTGCTTCTTCAGCTTTTTCTTTTGCTTGAATCAAGGCTTCTTCAACTTTCTTTTTATAAGTAATATCTTCAATAACACCATCATAAAAAACAATATTATTTTTTTCATCCCTTACTGCTCTTGCATTTTCAGTAATGTAGATTATTTCCCCATTCGCTTTTTTACATGTTGATTCGAAGTTATAGATAATATTCTCTTTATCAATTATCTCCTGAAACTTTTTTCTTGTATCTGGCTCTGCATAGACTCTTTTTGTATCAAATTTTAATTCATCCAATGAATTATAGCCAAGCATTTTTAAAAATGCGCGATTTGCCATAAGAATCTCACCATCAGGAGTAGTACGGTAAATACCTATTGTGGCATTTTCATATAAACTTCTAAACCTTACTTCGCTTTCCCGCAATGCTTCCTCCGCCCGTTTTCGTTCAATCGCCTGCGCCACCTGTATTGAAACGAACTCAAACATGTTCTTTTCCTCTTGATTGAAGCGAACACCCTCTGTGTAACTCTGCGTCACCATTACACCTATAACTTGTCTTTCGATCTTCAACGGCACTCCAAGCCAGTCCACGCAGTCTGTTCCTACCAGTTCTACATCCCCCTGCCGGACAAGCTGAGAAAACACTTCCGGAGAAGCCAACAGCGAGCGTCCAGTGCGCAGAATATATGCAGTAAGACCGCGGCCCGGTTTCATCGGTGGGGCTGGCTCATCATATAGGTCAACGAAGTAAGGAAAAGTGAGCAGATCACTAGCACGGTCATACAAAGCGATGTAGAAGTTCTCCACCGGTATTAGTTCACCAAGGATACCGTGGATTGATTTGTAGAGTTCGTCAAGGCTTTGGGTGTAAACCGCCGACTGAGAAATCCTATAGGTGATTGATTGAACCTTTTCCGCCCGCTTGCGTTCGGTGATATCTCGCATCATTCCCGACATGATATCGCCGGCAAGTGTTGCACTCAAGAGTACTGTTTTGACATTTCCCCTTTTTGTGACGACGTCAAACTCGAAGTTTTCGACAGCACCATCTTCCTTGAATCTCTTCAGCAGGGACTCTCGCACTTTTGGATCCTTATACCGCATTACTACATTCTCTTTTTTTAGCTCTTCTGGCGACCCGAACTCGAACATTTTCCAGAGATAGTCGTTCACAAAAAGAATCTCACCGGCAAGAGTAGTCGAATAAACGCCCACGAGGGCATTGTCAACAAGGTTCCGGTAGCGCCACTCGCTCTCTCTCAGCGCCGCCTCTGCCCGCTTGCGCTCGGTGATGTCCAACAAGGACACAACTATGCGGGCTTCTTCTTCTTCTTCTTCTTCTTCTTCTTCTGCAAGAAACATTCTTGCTTTATTGAATTGAAGAATAAGCTCATATCTTCTGAAAGGATCGGTTTCCAATTGATCTTTTTTCCAAATATGTATCTCTTTCGAATCTCCACTTTCAATTTTGCTGCGCAACTGCTCAATTATCTTTTGGGCAAGTTCTTCCTCAGTATATTCAAGCATCGGTGCATACTTTTGTACAATATCATCGAACGCCTTGTTCTGCTTCATCAGACTGAGGTTTTTCGTGAATACAAGTAATCCCTCAGGAACGAACTTAAAGATGTTCTCTACGACAGCCCTGTGGTGTTCATCTTTTCTGCGCATTGCCTCCTCCGCCCGCTTGCGGTCGGTGATGTCTTGAACCATTGAAAGAACACCCCTCACGGTGCCATCGGCTTCTTTAAGTGGTGTGTTTGACCACTGGCAGAGGATAGTGCGACCATCTTTGGTTATGTTATCGTTTATGCTGTGCGCCGTTGTGTCCCCTTCAAGCAGGCGATGCCAAATATCATCCACATAGGGTTGAGCCTCTTTTGGCACAATGACGTCGTATGGATGTTTCCCCAACGCTTCTTGCGCTGTGAAGCCAAAAATATTCTCAGTAGCGGGATTCCAAGATCTCACACGAAACTCTGTATCCCAAACAATCAATCCGATCGGCATTCTCTCGATTTGAAGCTGGAGATATTCCTGCAGCTGTTTAGTTTGTTCCTCCGCCTGCTTGCGCTCGGTGATGTCATACATCACCCCATTCGTGGAAACTGCATTGCCTTGCTGATCTTTCTCCCAACTGGTGTGATCCTCCACCCACCGTACCGTTTTGTCTTTTTTTATGATACGGTATTCAATACTGCCGGATTCCATTTTCCTTTTAGCTTCTGTGAACTCTGCAAAAACTCTTTCCTTGTCGTCAGGATGAATAGTGCTCTCCCACAATGTTGGATCTCTTAGCCATTCTTCTACCGTATAACCGTAGAATCTCTCGATCGCACTGTTCACATATGTGGTCGAAAACGTTTCCGGGTCTGCACGGTAGATCACTTCATCAAGGCTTTCGGTGAGATTTCTGTATTTTGCCTCGCTCTCTATCAAAAGCTTTCGTTGCTGTCGTTTTTCAGTTTCATCTTGAAATGCTATTACGATACCATTAATTGAGCCGTCGACATCATAAATCGGAGCGCCAGTATCCGTCACAGCTATCTCTTTACCGCTTTTTGTAATCAAGATAGTATGATTAGCGAGTTCTTTTACAATACCATGTTTTAATACTTTATCGAGAATATTATTTTCTCTCTGACCGGTTTCTTCATTTTTGACCGGATAAATCTCGTGATGACTTTTACCTCTTGCTTCTTTTAAATTCCAACCGGTTAATTCTTCGGCACTGATGTTCATGTATTGTACTTTACCATCGAGACTAACTGTAATCACACCTTCACCAAGACTATCCATAGTAACTTTAAATCTTTCTTGGTGTTGAATAATTTCTTTTTCTTTGTTATATAATTCTTCAAAAATAGTGCGCTGGCGGTTGTTGTAGAACCCAATAAATCCCACACTTATTACAATGACAAGCAGAAAACAAAATCCGGCAATTGTAAAAGCTTGGGTGTAAACATCGGCGTATATTTCACTCTTATCAACCTTTGAAACCATAATCCAGTTTGTAAAGGGAATCACTCGTATATCTGAAAGGACTTCAACACCACGGTAATCTATTCCTTCAAATATACCCACACGCCCCCATGCGGATTGAACAGCCGGATCATCCGTTTGTGTTAAAGAGATTTTTAATTTTAATGCGGTGTTTTTGCGATGCCGCAGTTCATTAAGAAAAAGAACACTATCTTTTTCTACTCTCAAAATAGCGGTTTCCGAGCTTGTGCTTGGGGTGGGCCAGGTTTGTAAAAATGGGAATAGAAAGCTGCTTGGATCAATTCGGAAAACTATGGCAGCTATTGATTCTTGTTTATCATTAACTAAAGGTGCAATAATATCATAATGTACTTTTTTCTCTAATTCATTATAATAAAAATCTGTAAAGGATATTTGATTGTTCTTTACACCTTCGATTATTTTTAGGGAAGTAACATTATTAAAATGAGGTAAATCTGAGCCAACAGCGAGAAGAAGTTCACCTTTATTAGTTGAAAGAAAAATTGATTCATAACCTATTCCTTTTTGAAGAGTTGACAGACGCTCATTGATATACTTGAGAAGGATGTTATTATTTTTGTTTTTTATCCATTGCTCAACACCATCAATAAAGAAATAACTCCGTGTTATAACTTTTGCATCTCCAACGCGTTCATTATGCCATTGTACAAGTTGGTCTTCCTTAAGGTCTGCGATTACCTTGAGATCGTTATATTTTTGCTGACGGATGACTCTTTCTTCATTAAGGTAATAAAGATAACCGCCTATTATAATTAACAAGCCAAGCACTGCTATAAAAGCAATAATGTGAGATTTTTTGGAGAGAAGAGGTTTATAATTCATTTTCATATAGTTAACCCTCTAAAAAAATAAAAACAATGAAGGAAGAAAAGGAAGATTAATTTAAATTTATTCATTTGAACAGTTTTCATAAAATCATATAAAATTTACGAATATTTAATCGTTAACTATGTTTATTCATAATATCCGATATTTCTTTTGCAATTTGCGTACATTAGATCAGCTAACAGTATATTTTTACATTACTATGTCTTTTACATAAAAATTTAAAAAAAAGGACGCACCTTCATTACATCCTTACATGAGGCACTGGCATGCCAGACTCAAAGACATAAGAAGTGCGTCCAAGATGGACGCGGCTTCTTGCTTGTTCTTGAGTCTTGAAAATTGCCAGTCTTCGTGTAAGAAGTTCGCCAAAGCTACGTTAATATTTTAATTTGAATTTATTTCAGTAATTCACTCCTTGTTACTTCGTTACATATTTTCGAATTCGTATATATTTTTGCCCTATCAATACCGAATTAGTGTAGGTTAAGTTCAACAGCAGGAACATGGGCATAAAAATATCCCACAGGGAAAGAATTTGTTATTAAGTTTTCGGAACAATTATTTATCATTTTCACTCACATTGTAGTCAAAGAGACAATTATTGTCAATCGAAATCGGGTGAAAAAGGAGCGTATAGATGGTTCGACACTTCGACCCGCCGGTGTCGGGCAGGCAAGCTCAGTGCAGGCAAGCTCACCACAGGATTGATCCCTCGACAGTTCACTACGCTCACTGCTCGGGGGACAGGTACCTCGACTAGGCTCGGGACAAATGGTTTAATTTGATGTAATAACTTATTGAGTAAACCATTTGGTTTGTAAAGCCTACCTACGCCAAGGCTTCGTTAGGTAAACTTACCTTCGCTGAAGCTTCGGTGAGTAAATTTGTAAAGAGGATTGAATTGACATGATCCGTCAGCTGACGGAGACGGATGACAGACAGACTCTCGCTGATGAAAAGGAA
>JAHJVF010000310.1 GCA_018828505.1 Bacteroidota bacterium
ACTCTGGCAGGCGGGGACACAATCCGCCGAGGCGGACACTAAGTTTTACTAATAAGTTCTTTGTGCCTGCACACCGAAGTGATTAAGTTCAACCCTGCCAATACATAGCTATTTTGTGGCAGGTAAGTTTCGGCACACAGGTGTGCTTCTTAGTGCCTTTGTGCCTTAGTGGCAAAAAAATCATCAGTGCTGAGTAGTTACCATTGAACAGCTTTTATTTTATGAAAATGAGCTACGAATTTTTAGATCATATTTCGGATATTGGTGTCCGAGTAAAATCAACATTGCTTGAAAGTGCTTTTGAAGAATCTGCTTTTGCTTTACTTCATATTATTTTTGGAAAAGACAGGCTTGAAAATCTTGAATCACGCGGTGAAATTGGAAATATTTCAATTTCCGGTATCGATAGAGAGGCACTCCTCATCAATTTTTTGAACGAAATCTTATATCTTATCGATGCGAAGAAAATCTATCCATCAGGGATTAGAGTAAAAATCACAGATGAAAATAATCTAAGTTTGAAATTTGATAAGAATTACTTTGATCTTGAAAATCATCCGATTAATTTGTATGTAAAAGCAGTTACTTACCACCAGCTGAAAATAGTGAGTGAAAAGGACGCTGTTCAAATAGAATATTTTGTTGATATATGACAACACTGTTGTCCAAAAAATTTTTATAATGTCATAAAAATTTAGTTTTCAGAGCACAATTAAATGCTTATTAGTAAATCTGAACTCAACCCCCAACCCCCTTCTCTTAGCAAGAGAAGGGGGGACTAAAGGGGGATGAGTTGTTTTTTCTATTAATTTCAAATAAAAATTGATTGTAACTAAAATATTGAGCAGATAATCATTGAACTTCAAAATTTATTTTGGACGGATGTGAAATGACAATCGAAAAAATTTCTGAAGTAAAATACCGGATTCCAAAATCAAATTACCCTTTCATGAGGGTGGATG
The DNA here is from genome assembly GCA_018828505.1 of Bacteroidota bacterium. Classification (GTDB taxonomy): domain Bacteria; phylum Bacteroidota; class Ignavibacteria; order Ch128b; family Ch128b; genus JAHJVF01. The sequence continues at coordinate 963 of JAHJVF010000310.1, forward strand.
GCGTAATCTACGCGGACGATATTTTGATTGAAGCTATTAAGAATGATAAAACTATCGAGCAGGTTGCGAACACAGCTTCTCTTCCCGGGATTATCAGCGCTTCACTCGGTATGCCTGATGCACATCAGGGTTATGGGTTTTGTATCGGAGGTGTAGCTGCTGTTGATTTCGAGAAGGGTGTTGTTTCACCCGGCGGGATTGGTTATGATATTAACTGTGGAGTTAGACTTCTAACGACTGATCTTGAATTTAACCAGGTCAAATCAAGAACCGAAGAATTAATTAAAAATTTATTTCACGAAATACCTTCAGGTACAGGAAAAGGGGGACGATTAAAACTAAGTTACTCTGAACTTGATGATGTTTTGCGATTAGGCGTCGGGTGGTCAGTCAAAAACAATTATGCTTTAGCATCCGATAGAGAATATATTGAAGAGCATGGATGCATTCCCAACGCCGATCCAGAAAAGGTTTCCAATCGCGCTAAGGAAAGAGGAAGAGATCAATTAGGAACGCTTGGCTCGGGTAATCACTTTGTTGAAGTGCAGATAGTTCAAGAAATTTTCGACGAAGAAACTGCAAGAGCATTTAATCTTCATAAGGATCAAGTAGTTATTCTAGTTCACACTGGCTCAAGAGGTCTTGGACATCAAGTTTGCACTGACTACTTGCGTGAGATGGATGCTGCGATGAAAACCTATGGTATATCTATGCCGGATCGGGAATTAGCTTGTGTTCCTATCGACTCAAAAGAAGGGAGAAATTATTTAGGTGCAATGTCGTCGGCAGCGAACTTTGCTTTTAATAACAGGCAATTGATCACCTATAATGTTCGCGAAGTCTTCAGAAGATTATTCAAGACCGATAAAGTAAATATTGTTTATGATGTATGTCACAACATAGCAAAAATTGAAGAACATACAGTCGATTCTTCAAAGAAAAAAGTTTTGGTTCATCGTAAAGGAGCAACGCGGGCGTTTCCGAAGCATCATAAAGATATTCCGAAAGCGTATAAAGAATTCGGTCAACCAGTTTTGATTCCAGGAAGTATGGGAACTTATTCTTATGTACTAGTCGGAACCGAAACAGCGATGGAAGAGACTTTTGGTTCTACGTGTCATGGCGCTGGCAGGTCGCTATCTCGAAATAAAGCAAAGCTGATAATGTCGGCAGATGAAGCTGTGAAAAAACTTCGTGAGAAAGGAATCGTGATCCAGGCATCTACCCGCAGCGGTATCACCGAAGAAATTCCTGAAGCATATAAAAATATTTCCGCTGTTGTGGATGTTGTTCATAAAGCCGGTTTATCGTTGAAAGTCGCTAAACTGAAGCCGATTGGTGTAATAAAAGGATAAAATGAATCATGACATTTTTTATGATTCATCCTAAAAAAAACGATTCTCCAAAAATTAAGCTTATTTTATATTAGTTGTAGAATTAAATTCAGTGAGTTACCCATTGAAAACTTTATTTGTTTCTTCGATCTAGGTTTGAAAAATTTGCTAAGTGAACCTAGATGAACAACAATATAATTGAAAACAAGAATCTGATTCTCCTAGAGTATCTCAAGGAGAAATTTAAAATTAAATATCCAGATTTTAAGGTGTTATATCTTTTTGGCTCAAGAGCCAGGGGAGATTATAGTCAAGACAGCGATTTTGATTTAGTCGCTATATTTGATAGCGTTGATAAAGATAAAGATTTTAAAATCTTCGGGATTATTAGTGAAGCTGAATATAAATTCGATACTCTGATTGATATTCAAATTTTAACGGAGGAAGAATTTAAATTCAATCCATTCTTTTATGAAGAAGTTATCAAAAACGGTATTTTGTATGAGTGAAGAGAAGAAAATATTTATTATAAATTTTTTGAATAAAGCTGAAGATACACTTCTCGATGCCAAGATTAATTTAGAGAATAATAGAATTAATAATGCTCTGAATAGAATTTACTATGCTGTGTTTTATTCGGTTGTCGCTTTAGGGTATCTTGAAGGATTTATAACTTCAAAGCATAAACAATTATTGGGATGGTTCAATAAAAACTTCATTCATGAGAAAAAAATTTTTGATATAGAAATGTATGAATTTTATAGAGCGGCATACAAAAATAGACATGAAGTTGATTATACTTTTTTAAGTAATGTAACGAAAACTGAGGCGCTTGAATATTTGGAGATGGCAAGACTGTTTATCAGTAAAGTGAAAGATTATGTTGAAAAACAAATTAAAACTATGAATCTCCAGAATTGAACAAAGTATGTGATAACGATCAAATATAAACACAGAAATTTTTATCGTTGGTTACGGATTTAACTTTGAAAAAGATAGAAATGGTTTTTGGGTGAAAATATGAGCAAAAAAATAATCATGTTCTTATTCTTTATTGGAGTACTTGTTGTTTATGGACAAAATTCAGGCAAAAAAGTTTTTGTTATCGATATTTCAGGGGAGATCGATCTCGGGTTAGCTCCTTATGTTGAACGAATCGTTAAGGAAGCAGAAACTGATGGATTACATGCCATCGTTTTAAAGGTTAACACTTTCGGCGGGAGAGTTGATGCAGCTACACGGATCAAAGATGCTATACTTCGATCAAAAGTTTTAACAATTGCTTTTGTGAATAACCGGGCGATATCGGCAGGTGCACTTATAACAATATCAGCACAAAAAATTGCTATGGCGCCAGGTTCATCTATCGGAGCGACAACTGTTGTTGATCAAAGCGGTCAGGTAGCAACAGAGAAATATCAATCTTATATGAGATCAGAGATGCGTTCAACTGCTGAACGAAATAAACGCAGGCCCGACATCGCCGAAGCTATGGTCGATCAACGTGTTGTTTTGAAGGATTTACCGGAGTTAGACGATTCTACCAAACTCCTCACACTTACTACAGAAGAAGCTTTTAAATACGGTTACTGCGATTTTATTTCTGATGATTTGATGAAAGTTCTTGAACATTTCGGAATTGACAATCCCGAAATAATCTATACAAATACGAACTGGGCTGAGGATGTAGTTCGTTTTCTTAGTAATCCTATTATTAGTGGTATATTAATTATGATTGGGATGGTAGGCCTTTTCACCGAAGTTAAAACTCCCGGTTGGGGATTGCCCGGAACAGCAGGAATAATTGCTTTGACTTTATTCTTTGGTACAAACTACATTCTTCAATTAGCAAACATTTGGGAAATTCTGATTTTCGTAATTGGTCTGGGATTATTATTAGTAGAGATATTTTATATCCCGGGATTTGGATTCTTGGGTGTAATTGGTATTTTAATGATGTTCGGGTCAATGTTTTTTGGATTATTGAGTGATCTTCCAATTATTACAGGAGATGATATTTCTGCGGCGATCATTCAATTAGCATTGTCAGTTGTATTCGGGGTTATTTTTATCTTCGTGTTGTCGAAGTATCTGCCAAAGTCAGCCGTATGGAATCGATTGATTTTATTTCAAGAAGAAAAAATTCAGGAAGGATTTACTTCTAATCCCGATCTCAGCTATTTATTCGGAAAAGAGGGGAGGGCATTAACTCAATTGCGTCCAGCAGGAATTGCTCTGATTGAAAACAAAAGAGTCGACGTTGTAACAGAGGGGGAATACATCTCAGCTGATTCGCAGATTGTAGTTCTAAAGGTTGAAGGTTCAAAAGTGATTGTCAGGCAAAAGTAGTTTCTTTGAAGGACGAAAGATAATTTGTAACAAACCCAACCCGTCGAAGTCGGGTTGGGTTTGCCAATTTAGTTCAAATTAGTTTAAAAGCTCAGTAACATTCCGAGTTTCAACTTTGTCGATTCTTTTTGCCTCTTTTCCAGTTTTTGTTTCCTTCATTTTGAGTGTCAATTCGAAGGAGACATTCGATTCTGCACGTTTTATGCAATTACGATCGAGGTCAAAATACAATTTTCCCGAGCCGGAAGTTTTTGGTTTTTCGAAATTGTAGTTCACTCCGCCTTCACTAAATTCAGTTTTACCTTTTGACTTTACTGTAAGAGCTGCATCAATCTCTGCAATCCTGGAATCATCTTTTTCATAGAAATTCTTCAATTTGTATTGGGCTGAATTATCCATTTCGAAAACTGAAATCTGGGATGGATAGGTAAGAGTCCAGCTTGAGTCAATATTCATTTTTTTATCAGTCGTATTTTTAAATATTTGCTGTATCAGTGGCTTTAAAACAGCTTGTTGAATCTCATTCCGCAATTGTGCTTTTTCAGTTGAAGTAGGTTGCTGCGGAGCACCACTGATGATCTTATCTAGAATTTTATCAGTCTTGAAAATATCGATAATCTCACCTGTTGAAGATATTCTCGCTGAAAAATCTGCACCGACAATAACATCGAAATTCATATATTTTTTTCTTTCGAGCGAATCGGCTGGAGGATTCTTTGAATCGTAATTTAATTTCTCACCAAGACTGCTCTCACCCTTAGCTTTAATTTGATCACAAACAAAGTCGATGGTGAGATTTCCGGATTCTTCCTTATCCTTAATTTTTACTGTGAAAAAATATTCAATCTCTTGAACCATTGATTGTGACATAGTGGAATCTGCAACAATTGATTGTATCGATTTATTATAGTTCCGCATTTTGTATTTTAATGTAGTCCCTTTATTCAAATCATACAGTAAATTTACCCCTTCATTGATTTGAACAGGATTGGTAAAAATGGTTTCACTCGTCGAAATTGAATCGCCGCTCAAGGGGTCAGCTTTTTTGTCTTCGCTTCCACATCCAAATGCAAATAATAGTGCGAATAGTGTTATAAAAAATAATGATTTCATTGTTCCTCTAATATAATGTTCGAAGTAATATTTTAATTTCAATTAGTTACTAAAGTTACGCAAAACTGTCATTCTGAATCCGTCAGCAGACGGATGAAGAATCTTAAATCTCAATTTCGAGCTATTTTTAGATGTTTCGCTTCGCTCAACATGACAAAAAGTTAATTCTGCATAACTTCTGTTAGTTATATAATAAGTACTTATCTCTGGTCTGTGTGAAAAACTCTAACTCGCCCTGCCACAAATTAAAAATATCGTTCAAGTTTTCGTTTGTCAAAATGTTTTCGGTTACCGATTCATCACCAAGAAGAAGGTTGAATCTTCTTTTATTTAAGATAAAATCGTTTTTAAATAATTTGTTAATAGTGTAAACAATTGTAATACCGAGTTTAACTGCATCAACACCAACTCGATCTGTTATTTGAATCTCAATTCCTTTGCAGAGAGAATCTTTGAATTTTGGATTTGTACTCATATTCGGAATCTGCTTAGGAGTGAAAGAAGTCGATTTAAATTGAACTCCCCTCAATTTATATGAATCCAATTCTTCGATCAATGCTTCGGGATCAATGAACGGAGCTCCAATTGTAAGAAAAGGTTTCATTGTCCCTCTTCCCTCAGAGACATTCGTTCCTTCAATCAAACATAAGCCAGGATAGATTATCGCTGCATCTAAACTTACCATATTCGGTGAGGGATTGATCCACTTTATTCCTGTTTGATCAAATAGCTGAGCACGTTTCCAATTCAATGCTTCGATAATAATTAAATCGGCTTTTATTCCGTTTTCTAACCAACCTTCACTATTAAACATCATTGCTAATTCGCCGACTGTCATTCCGTGCTGGATAGGTATCGGTTGAATTCCAACGAATGATTTTTGATTTGGTTTAAGAATTGGTCCATCGACTTTCATCCCGCCGATGGGATTAGGCCTGTCACAAACTATAAACTTAATATTATTTTCAGCAGCAGCTTCGAGACAATTGTTCAATGTAGAGATGTAAGTGTAAAATCTTGCACCGATATCCTGAATATCAAAAATTAGAATCTCGATATCCTTTAGCATTTCTTTGGTTGGTTTACGAATTTCTCCATAAAGAGAATAAACAATGATTCCGGTTTTCTCGTCGATTGCGTCAGTAATTTTTCGTCCGTCAGGTGCATCCCCGCGAATTCCATGTTCGGGTCCAAACAATGCTTTAATTTTTACTCTCTTAGTCGAGAAAAGATAATCGACGAAGTGCTCTCCATTTGAAAGAATACCTGTATGATTGGTTATGATCCCAATATTCTTTCCTTCGATTAAATGAAATTTATCTGCGATTAATCTCTCAATTCCAATTTGAACTTTTGCATGCAATAAATAGGGGAGGAGCAGAAATAAAAAAACATATTTTTTCATTTTTTACCACTGATGTAATTTTTGTAAAACATCCATGCAGCGATGGTCATGCCATCCCAAATCTCGTTGCTCATAATCTTTTGGTCGATTTCATTTTCGCTGAGATGATGAATAATAAATTTTTCAGTTTCGTCAGGCAGTGAACCAATATTTTTTAATTGATCAGCATAATAAACTGTGCAAATCTCATCACCGACACCGTTATAAGGTGAGAAGAAGCCAATCTCAGTTAGTTCCTCCGTTGAGTAGCCAGTTTCTTCTCGTAATTCTTTCTTCGCATTTTCGAGCTTTGATAATCCAACTTCCCCGCCTGCCTCGAAGCTATGAGTATGGCGGGCAGGAATTGATCCGCAGGGAAATTCTATGCTGAACATATCATTTAAATAACGATACTGCTCAACAAGGATAAATTTACCATTGGGGAGTTTAGGAATTACCATTGTTGAACCGAGAGTATGAACGTAATGATAATCGAATTCTTTTGTCCCGTCAATCGTGAATCTATCGACCAGATATTTCCAATATTTGTTTTCGAACTGAATTTTTGTCGAAAGTTTTCTCCAGCGGTTTAACATTCTGGTTTAACCAAGTAATTCATCTCTTGAGAAGAAGTGGTTGATTTCGATCAAGGCATTCTCAGCCGAATCTGAACCATGAACGATATTTTCTTGCTTACTTGATGCAAAAAGTTTTCTAATAGTTCCTTCTTCTGCCTCCACTGGATCGGTTGCGCCTATTAATTTTCTGAAATCTGCAACAGCATTTTCTTTTTCTAATGCGATAGGAACACAAAAGCCGGAAGTCATAAAATTAACCAGATCATCATAAAAAGGTCTATCTCTATGTACCACATAAAAGCCTTTAGCACTTTCTTGTGAAAGTCGTAACATTTTTATTCCAACAATTTTAAAACCGGAATCCACAATCTTATCAACTACTTTTCCGATTAGATTTTTATTTACACAATCAGGTTTTAATATAGCAAGAGTTCTTTCCAAAATTATCTCCTATCTTTTTTCGTTTTCTTTGTTTTTAGTTTTTTAACAGTAGTTTTCTTTTTCTTAACGATCGGTTTATTCTTTTTGACTTTTATTTTGGTTTTATCAAGAGCTTTTTTCATGG
>JAHJVF010000516.1 GCA_018828505.1 Bacteroidota bacterium
AATCCGTAAATATTTCCTATCGCAATTGGCCCAATTATTTCACTTATCGGGCTGTTCCAAAATTTTTCTTTCAGCATCCCAAATCTCGATAAAGGCGCATATCCCATAACTCCGTTATTTTCCGCCGACCATTTTCTGATCGAGTATTGTTTGGCTAATATCCCAAACTCGCCTCCATTATCGAGTAACAGTCTGATACTGTCGGCAAGACTTTTATCTGTTACGATAATTTCCTGGACGTTTAATTCGTCTTCCGATGAAAATAGATGAAGGTTTTCTTTGTAGTAATTGTGTATTAATGAATCTGGAATTTCGGTTCTATCTGCTATCTCGTTTTTCTTGTATTTGAGTAAAATATACTCATTTAGATTTTTATATGCATCTTTGACAACGGGTAGTGTATCGTAACCTTTCGATTTTGCTATTCCGAGTAATTTATCCTGCACGATAAACCCTTCGATCGCTGACGTTAACTTGTCGAATGAAATTATTTTTTCTTTATGATAAATTGGGAGTTCATTTATTCGTTTGAGTATTTCCGATTGCGTGTACGATTTGCCTTCATATTTAGCGCATAATAAAGATGAGGTTTTTAGTTTCCGATTTTCAATGCTTGATAATTGTGTTTCCGTCAAAGACAAAAATAATTCTTTGATGTTCTCATCATTGAAGGTTGTTTTTTTACGATTGTAGATTTTGTTCAGGTAATCTCTCTCGGATGTTTTCTTCTTTTTAATTTTAAGCGCTCTTTCTAAGTGCGATTTTTTTTGAATAAACTCCGTTTCTGTAAGCAACGGATGTGAAACGCGATCTTCCAGCTTGATTATACTGTATCCATAAGTAGTTTTTACGGGATGAGAAATCTCGCCGATGTTAAGCGAATAAGCAGCATCCTCAAATGCAGGATCCATATCGCCCCAAGAAAAGTAGCCCAAGTATCCTCCGTTATTCCTAAGCGTCGAATCAGTGAATATCTGAGCGGCAAGAAAATCAAAATCAATTCCGATTTTTAATAACTCAAACAAGTTATTGGCTTCTTCTTCGGTAGTTGCGTAGAGATGACGGGCGGCAATATTTTCGTTCGACCTTAAAAAGGCATCTCTAAGTTCATCGTCGGTAACGGTAATCTTTGCATAAACCTCTTGATTCTTGAGATAAGCTAATATCGTTTGTTTTTTAGACCATCCTATTTCGTCTTTAAAGTTTTTGTCATTCAATATCTTGCTGTTATCGTCGTAATGGGTCAGCAATGTTTCGTTAATCATGTTGTTTAGAATAGACCTGCGTGTAAACGGATTGTCTTTTATGCCTGTGGCATTTAAATAATTAAAGTATCTTTCAGAAAATTCGCCAAGTAAAATTTTGTAATTTCCTATTATAACTATAGGTTTGTCATTTGGTAGGTTGGAATTTAGATGATAAGAATAAATAAGATTATGGAATATTATAAACGGTAAGACATAGAAATATAATTTGAATTTACGTGTCATAACCTTGAAAATAATTTTCCTTTATTCAGTCTTGAATAAATATACAATAAGCATTTGACTATTTCAAGCAATATATCGCGCCGGATTTAGGTTCTAAATTGAATTCTATTGTGTCGTTCTGAGATTGTATCTTACGCTCGTCGAGAACACTATGCCATATATTATTTTCAACATTGTGAGGGTATGGCAATTTTAGAGATTTATTTTCAGACGAATTGTTTATACAGACCAAAACAATATCGTTTTCTAATTTACGCTCAAAAACATATATATCAGATTTATCGTCCGTGTAAATAAACTTGAAAGTTCCTTTCGTAAGAGCCGGGTGGGATTTTCGAATATTTATTAATTTATTGTAGTATTGAAATAAATCATTGTCAAAATAGACTTCCTCCTTCGGTCTTTTTCTACCGAACGGATGCGATTCTTCAGGTTCGTATATAATATCGTCCCAAACCATTGGCTTGCGTTCGTCGGGGTCGTCGCCTCCCCACATACCGGACTCGCTTCCGTAGTAAATCGACGGCGCGCCAACCGTTGTAAATTGGAATAGCAAAACCAACTTCTGAATTTTTATTTCCTCTTCGTTTGGTTTGCGTACATTGTATGATCGATTGTCTTTAGCGCTCGCTTGATGGTCGTACCAGCGATCAGGATTTACAATTATCGACGGCAACCTATCAGTGTCGTGACTGTCCAATGTGTTCATTTGTACTTGAGAGACATCCGGAGGGAATTGGTTGATAAGCTCGGTGACTCTTTTTGCAAACTCAGTGCTTGAGATTTTGTTTCTCTTGTCGGTAAAATAATTCAGGATAGGAACAGTGAGCCGGTAGTTCATCACAGCATCGAAAACATCGGCTTGAAGCCACGGCGCCGGGTCGAACATTTTGTTACTTCCCCAATCATCCCACCACACCTCACCAACCAGATACGACTCCGGGTTTATTTCACGTGTCCACTTTCTGAACTCTTTCCAGAAATTGATGTTGACCATATTCGCAACATCCAATCTCCATCCATCGATTCCGTCGGACGGGTCTCCGTCCCCGTTGGGATCCATCCATCGTTTAACGACTGCATAAATATGATCGCGAATAGGTTGCGCAAACCCATCAACGCTTTCTCTCAATTCAGGAAGCTCTCTTGCTCCATACCAGCCCTCATAATCAAACTCATCTTTCTTTGTTTTTGGGTCATCATATCTTTTGATTGTGAACCAATCTCTGTATTCGGAATTCGCCCCGTTTCGTTTTACATCTTTAAAAGCCCAAAACGTCATGCCGACATGGTTGAACACGCCGTCAATTATTATTTTTATATTTCGCTTATGACATTGATTAATAAGGTCAAGAAAAAGTAAATCGGCGGTTGTCCACTGCCAGGTTGTTGGGTCGACGGGATTTTCTTTTGACCAGATTTCTTTATCGCGTTCTGGAGCCGGTCCAAAGTTATCATCAATGTGATGATACATCGTTGCATCGTACTTATGG
>JAHJVF010000311.1 GCA_018828505.1 Bacteroidota bacterium
AATATTTGAATTTTCTATCTCGTTGTATTAAAAGAATTTAGAGCATTTTTTTCTAATGGCGGTCAGTAGAGATTTTCCTTAATGACAAATTTGGGTTTAAATAAAAACGCAATAATTACTCTAATAATGTAATAATTGGGCGCCAAATTTAAAAGTGGCAGAAGTCAGGAATTATCTCCCACGGAATTTGTTCAGGAGATGCGATTAGCTGCTGCTGTTAAATGGTATGAGCTGGGTAGGCTATCTCAATCGAAAGCAGCTGAAATAGCAGGTGTAAGCCGAAGCAGATTTTTAGATTCGCTTAAAAATTTTTCAGTTTCACCATTCCAAGAAACAATCGATGAGCTTACAGAAGAATTAAATAATTGAGCAGAAACTTCAAAAGTCTCACCTGCCATTTCAAGTAATCAGAGACTTTTGAAGTCTTAGTTTAAAAAATCGTAAATTGGAGTTGACTAAAAATTTTATTTACCTGAACATTGTTATCCGATATAAAACAACTCAGTAAAGAAACAGCGGTCTACGGCATCAGTACTATTCTCAGCCGCTTCCTTAATTTTCTTCTTGTTCCGTTTTATACAAATATCTTTACTCAAGCCGAGTATGGGATCGTTACAAATGTTTTTGCATACATTGCTCTGCTGAATATAATCTATTTGTACGGAATGGATTCTGCATATCTCAAGTTTGCTACATCAAAAGATGGTGCGGATGAAAAAACGACCTTCAGTACATCATATAACTCTGTGTTTTTAACCTCGCTCTTTTTCTCACTTTTGTTTTTGATATTTAATCAATCGATTGGTTCGGTCTTCGCTTTAGAGAGTGGACAGTCATCCATAGTTTATTATACAATGGGTGTTTTATTCTTCGATGCCATTACGCTCGTCCCATTTGCAAGACTACGCTTACAGAATAAAGCATTTAAATTTGCACTCATCAAATCAATTAATATTGTTATTAACTTATTTTTAAATTTTGTTCTGATCTTAAAATTTAAAATGGGTATCGAAGCAGTTTTTTTAAGTGCTTTCATCGCATCGTTCTTAACCTGGTTCATTCTCATTCCCGACATATTCAGGAATTTAAGTTTCCATTTCGATCGGGAACTTCTCGTTAAGTTATTTAAGTTCGGTATTCCTTTTGCTCCTGCAGGACTTGCCTCGATGATCACACGAGTTATCGATCGTCCGGTAATGTTAGCTTTGACAGATGCTTCAACCGTCGGAGTTTATCAAGCGAATTATAAGCTCGGAATTTTTATGATGTTGTTCGTAACAATGTTTCAATATGCCTGGCAGCCATTCTATTTAAAAAATGCACATCGTGATGATGCAAAAATTTTATTCGGTAAGATTCTGACTTATTTCACATTAGCTGCTTCATTTATTTTTATTATCCTTAGTTTATTTATTGAAGATCTCATAAAAGTTAGCATATTTGGTAAATACATAATTGGAGAAAATTTCTGGGGTGGTTTGTACATTGTACCGATCATCTTAATGGCATATTTATTTAATGGACTTTACATCAACTTTCTCGCGGGAATCCAGATCGAGAAAAAAACTAAATACATGCCTGCTATTACAGGTATTGGAGCTGTGATAAATGTCGCAGCAAATTTTATTTTAATACCGATTTGGGGAATGCTTGGTGCCGCATATGCGACTCTTCTCAGCTTTTTTACAATGGCGATAGTTCTTTATTTCATTTCACAAAGATTTTACAGAATTGAGTATGAGTTCAATAAAATTATGTTGATTGCTGTTGCTCTCCTTATCGCTTATGGAGGAAATTTGATTATCAAAGAATTCTTAGATATAAATTTACTTGTTATTAAATTCTTTGCTGTTGGAGTATTTGTGCTTTTGATTTACTTATTTGGATTGATTGATTTTAAGAATTTGAGAAGGTTATTTAGTTAAAAACTCTTCCCGGGCTACCCGAGAATCAATCCGTCAGCTGACGGATTCGAGTTTATCGGTTTTATATTTTATGGTGTTCGAGTAATCGAGCGAAGCGAGATGTATCGAGAACAGAGGGAGAGAATTCCACAGGATTTCTGTTCTCTTCCGAAGGAATGACTTCGTCATCGATACGTCCCGATTTCAACCTGCCCGCCACGTTAAGCTGAATCCTGCCCGCCAAGTTGAGACCGGAGAGGCAGGCGGGGAGGCAGGCGGATTTGTTGAGTGCCTCTTAATCGGGACTACTCGAGAACCGTACTCATAGTTAAGCGAAAATGTTGTAGATACCGAATAAATTGACAATCACAATTCACACCCAATTTAGTTTCAATAAAACTTTCCGCATTTACTCCTCCAAAATTGGTCGCGTAAAATACTTATAAATCATTCTCGCAGCTTTTGCGACAGCATTCTGGGCTTTGTTGTCGTGTGTCCATTGAGTCT
>JAHJVF010000538.1 GCA_018828505.1 Bacteroidota bacterium
ATGATCGCCTGAGAGGATAAGTACCTGATCAGGTTGAGACCGTTTGATAAAGGCAAAATTCTGCTGGACAGCATCGGCAGTGCCCACGTACCAGTCCGCGCCGGCGCGCGCCTTGTAAGGCGTATACATGCGCACGCCGCCGGTGAAATCGCGGTTGAGGTCCCAGGGGCCGCCCGCGCCGATGTGCTCGATGAGCGAATGTGGACGGTATTGCGCCAGGATCATCACGTCGAAGATGCCGGAGTTGACGCAGTTCGAGAGGGTGAAGTCAATGATGCGGTACTTCCCGGCAAACGGGACAGCCGGCTTGGTGCGTTTGACGGTCAGCACGCTCAGACGGGAACCTTCTCCCCCAGCCATGATGACAGCACGAGTTTTCATAATCTGGCTCCAGAGGCAGGATATAGTATTACCGACAAACATTTGCGCGATCCGTGCAATTTGTAGGTCGGATTGGCTGTAGTTGCTCATAAGGTTTTACCCTTATTTGCTCATTAACAATTTACCCTTTTCAAGACATTTGTGGCATCCTCGCCAAGAGCGAGAAACAGGAGGTGGAGGATGTCCAGTCAAACCAAACTTGAGCAACGCCAGGAGTTTTATAATCGGCACCAACGCGGCGAAACATATCAGGCCATTGCAAGCGACACGGGCATGTCGCCGGAATGTGTGCGCTATTGGTGTCGTCGCCAACGTGATGGAGGTGGCTTTCACACTCAACGTCGTGGCAGACCTGTGGGTTTGCTGAAACAATTTGATGCATTAGTGCGCTATTGTGTTTTGCGTCTCCGATTGAGACATCCTCGTTGGGGGCCGAGGAGCATTCAGGCCAATCTAAAAAAACGACTTGCTTTGCGAGGCCTGGCTGTACCAAGTCAAGCCAGTATCGGGCGTTACCTGCATCAGTGGACACGTTTTCATCGTCGAGGCAAGAAAAAGCCGCCTCCTATCCGTCCCCAGCAACCGACCGCTGTACACCAGCGTTGGCAGATTGATTTCAAGGTAGCCATCAAACTGCAAGATGGTTCGCAAGTTGATTTGCACACCGTGCGGGATCCTGTCGGAGAAGCTTGCATCGGAGCAATCCTCTACCCAACCGGGAAAGCCACAGTTCTGACAGGGCGAGTTCCCATGGAAGCCGTTCGGACTACTCTGCGAATCTGCTTCAGCCGTTGGAAAACCTTGCCAGAGGAGGTACAGACAGATGGAGAAACTTGTTTATCACCATCTCGTGAGGACAGTTTTCCGAGCCTGTTTACTCTCTGGCTGAAAGGGCTGGGTATCCAACATCTGCTCACTCGGCCAGGCAAGCCTACAGATAATGCAGAAGTCGAGCGGTGCCACCGCACAGTCAATGACTACGCAATTGTGGGCAACGAAAATCATTCTTTGCCACACCTGCAAGCCCTTTTGGATCAAGCCGTGTTTGAGCTCAACTATGAACTTCCTTCTCGCGCAGAAGAGTGTGCAGGCAGGCCGCCAATCCAGGCGCATCCTGAACTGCTTCACCCTCGTCGCTCATTTCGACCAGAGCAGGAGCTTGCTCATTTCGACATCAAGCGAATGGATGCTTATCTGGCTTCGCTTGTCTGGCGGCGCAAGGTAAGTCAAACCGGGCAAATCTGTATCGGCGGCAGTCACCATTACTACACGGTTGGGCGAGCCTATGCTCAATGCGAGGTGCTGGTTCGTTTTGATCCTGTAGATCGCCACTTCGTTTTCTATGCCGCCAATGCGCCAGAACAGGAACTTGTACGCCGTTCAGCGCGCCGCCTGAATGTTGAAGACATATCAGGATTAGCAACCTTCCCGCAAGGTTTACTGCCACAGCAAATCCCGCTACCGCTGCTTGAAAGGGTAAGTTGTTACTTATTTTCCGCTACCCTGAATCCAGGGTTGGCGCTGGCGGCCATGAGAGTTGCATGATGTCCCAGATTTGCTGCTGAACTGGGCGTAACTTTGGATAATGGACTTCATCTCGACCATCTGGATGGCGAACAATCACCA
>JAHJVF010000517.1 GCA_018828505.1 Bacteroidota bacterium
AAGGGCAATTTTCTTGCCAATAACTGCAATATCAATCCATTAGACGACCTTGTTTTAAAAGAATGTCTTATTGCAGGCATGCTCTGTAATGATTCTAATCTTGTATCAATAGAAAATAATTGGCCTATTGAGGGTGACCCAACAGAAGGAGCTCTATTGGTATCCGCGATGAAAAGCGGGTTGTCCCGTGACGCTATTCTGACAGATCTGCCTCGTCTTGATACCATACCCTTTGAATCTGAATATCAGTATATGGCGACACTTCATAAGAACGCAAAATCTAAAAATAACATTGTTTATGTAAAAGGCTCTGTAGAGAGTATTCTCGCTCGCAGTTCTAAAGTGTTGCTTTCATCGGGAGAAATAGTAAACATAGATGTCAACAGGTGTTTAGAAGCATCCAATGTATTAGCTACAAAAGGCTTGCGTGTACTTGCTTTTGGCTGTTTGATGGTTGATAAATCTAAATCAGGAATTACACATGCGGATATAGCCGAGAATTTAGTCTTTTTAGGTCTTCAAGCTATGATTGACCCACCTCGTCCTGAAGCGATTCAGGCCATTCAAGCCTGCCATAAAGCAGGGATAAAAGTTAAAATGATTACCGGCGACCATGAATTAACAGCGCTTGCTATAGCGCATATGATTGGAATTGTTGGAAATAGTCAAAATTTATCAGAATTTCAAGTATTAAACGGTAAAAGAATTGCCGAATTATCAGATCAAGAATTAATTGATATCGTAGAAAATGTTTATGTCTATGCAAGGGTTGCTCCTGAACATAAACTTCGATTAGTAAAGGCACTGCAGTTTCATGGAGATATAGTTGCAATGACCGGAGATG
Organism: Bacteroidota bacterium; assembly: GCA_018828505.1. GTDB lineage: Bacteria > Bacteroidota > Ignavibacteria > Ch128b > Ch128b > JAHJVF01. The sequence continues at coordinate 845 of JAHJVF010000517.1, forward strand.
GCGTGAATGACGCGCCTTCATTACGGCAGGCAAATATTGGAATCGCGATGGGGATAACGGGTACAGATGTCGCTAAAGAAACAGCAGATATGATTCTTACGGATGATAATTTTGCCACAATTGAAGCCGCGGTCGAAGAAGGCCGAGGTGTTTATGATAATCTGGTAAAATTTATTACATGGACATTACCGACTAACTTTGGGGAAGGCCTGGTTATCTTATTGGCAGTTATAGCAGGGATTGCACTGCCAATACTACCCGTTCAGATTCTTTGGATCAATATGACAACAGCAATTTTGTTAGGCTTAACGCTCGCTTTTGAAAAGATGGAACCAGGTATAATGTCTCGTCCTCCCCGTAAGTCTAGTCAGTCTATTTTAACACCCGATCTTATTATTCGTATTTTTGTAGTAGGCGCATTGTTATGCGCTGGAGCTTTTGGTTTCTTTGAATATGCAATAAGAATGGGTAAAAGTGAAGTATTGGCACGTACTGTGGCTGTAAATATCTTTGTGTTCGGTGAACTATTTTATTTGTTCAATTGCCGTTCATTAAGATTCTCCATGTTTAAAATCGGTATTTTCAGCAATCCTCTTCTCTGGATTGGTGTTCTCATCATGATTCTTTTACAGATTCTTTTCACCTATGCTCCGTTTATGAATCGAGTATTTCATAGCACGCAGATTGATATATTGGACTGGATATTTGTATTAATAACCGGTATAATAATTTATGCAACAGTTGGATTAGATAAATTATTAAGAAACAGAAAATATAAAACACTGTAAATGATGCACAATTTGGCACACATACTTCCGCTAACAAAGCGTAGACGCTCCGTGCCTTTCAGGCGCTCCGGGCTTCGCCACATTTTTGGCTACGCAGTAGCTCCGCCAAAAACTTCGTCTACGCTAGAACGTTATCTGCAATTTGTCATAGCAGATTTTGAAGTTATTCAACAACTCACAATCATCATACAGAAAGGATTCAATATGCGTCGCCGGTCTCTCACGATTCTAATAATAATTTTCTTTGCGATTTCATCTTTGGTAATCGCTAATCCTCTACAAGAGCAAACTTTCAAGAGGAAAGATGTTCCCCCTGCTGTCCTCAAGGCGTTTGAGCAAGCATACCCGAAGGCAAAGATGAAGGGTTTCTCTAAAGAGGAGAACGAGGGCAAAATGGTTTACGAAATCGAAAGTGTTGAAGGGAAGTTTCGGCGGGACATTCTTTACAATCCAGATGGCACCGTTGTTTCGGTCGAAGAATCTCTTTCTTTTGCAGAATTGCCCCAAGCGGTCCGGGATGCAATCGCAAAGGAATATCCAAAAGCGAAAGCTACTCGGTGTGAGAAAATCATCAAGGGTTCAACCACTCAATTCGAGGTTGTGTTGAAGTCTGGCAAAGAAAAGTACGAGGTTATTTTTGAATCAGACGGAAAGATTTCCAAGAAAGAAAAACTGTGACCAGATGTTGACAAACAATGGAAGATGCCTCCTGTTTTCGTCGTTGGGACACCCGAGTTAAGGTATAAGATTTTGTTTAGTGTGAATTAGTGTCATTCGTGGCAAAAAAATAAGCCACTAATTTCACGAATACACACGAATATAATTAACCGATAAATTTAAGGGTGGTTCTATAAATTCAAAAAAATACTTTACCACAAAGAGTCCCAACCAATGCAAGTTGGGGAACCGCTAATACGTGAATCGATTGGGAAATTGAAAAATCTCTTATTATCTTATACCAAAGTAAATCTAACGTGTAGGAGAAAATTGAAATGAAGCAATTCAAAATCATCGTGGAGAAACATCCAGATGGCTATGTTGCCTATCCTTTAGGGATTAAAGGTGTAGTCGTAGGAGAAGGCGACACCTACGAAGAAGCTCTCACAGACGTCAAGTCGGCGATCAGATTCCACATTGAGAGCTTCGGCAGAGAAGTTCTCGATATTGATCCGCCTGTGATTGAGGCATTCATTGCAGAAGCGGGAATATCCGACTAATGGCAAAGTTTCCCGTTGACGCTCCGAAACGGAAAGTTGTAAAAGCATTAGAGATCCTCGGTTTTCATATTCTTCGCGAACGTGAACATATCTCTATGGTTCGGCAGAACACTGATGGAAGCAACACTCCTCTCACTATGCCGAATCATCCAACGATCAAGGCTTCCACTCTCAGAACTATTTGTACGCAAGCTGGTATATCGAGAAAAGAGTTCTTGGATGCTTATGAGAAAACGTAACTTTGGCAACGGCAGTTAACGAGTATAAGCACGACGCTCATTCATCCCGCCAGAAAACGGCGGAACACAAAAAGCGTGTTTGTTAAAAGCTCTATCGAAAAGTGCTTACTTAATGGTGCCACTTCGTCCTGCCATCGGTGGGACGGGCGCTCCATCTTGATGAGGGATAGTTGGTCGTTGGATAGCAACAAAACAAACGGCGTAATGCTCGCAAACTCTTTACTACATCAAAAAGCAACAGAACATCTAACTAATATCAGATAGGTTTCATTTTTAAATTCTGTCGGGTAATTTCTTCAACTCCACTTTCCGATAAATTCTGCTCTGGGTTTCCCTC
>JAHJVF010000312.1 GCA_018828505.1 Bacteroidota bacterium
CGAATCTAGAAAACATCAAATCAAGATTGATTGATCCGCTGAATGATTTCTTAAAGTTCACTTGCGCGCCATTGGAATAAGGATTTCCAAATCCGCCTCGATTGGAGCCATCTAATTGGATCATCTTTTTTGTTAATCGATTACCGTTAAATTCGATTGAATAAAAATAAATTCCGGCAGCACCTGCACCAAACCAATCAACTGTATAATTTCCCGACTGCAAGAAAAATTCTCTCGATTCGATTTCCTGACCAATTGCATCGTGAACAATGAGTTTCACTCTTCCAGTGGAATTAATTGAAAAAGAAATCTTTGTAGATGGATTGAACGGATTCGGATAATTCTGAGAAAGCGTTAAATCAGTTGGAATAAAATTGTTTTCAGAAGTAATGTTAGTGAGTGTATAGTTCCAATTACCAAAGTTGTCGGTATAAACAGAATCTCTTTTATCCGGAATATTTTTGAAAATCAATTCGACTTTGGCCGAATCAAGAGGGGTGTTCGAATAGTAGTCTTTAACAGTACCTGCTAAAAAATAGGTTTGTGCAAAGAGGGGACCCGCACCGAGTGTGAATAAAATCATTGATTGAAAAAATCTTTTAATCTTCATAATCATCACTTACAATATAAACCCATTATTGAAAAGTTTAAAACAAAAATTGAACATGATCAGCTAAAAGGGTTTCGAGTTAGAATTAGAACTTCAATTATTTCTTAAAATAATGACCAAACATTTTCCAACTATTTAATTTATTTCATAAAATACTTTATATTTCGGTTAGATGATTAATATTAAAACGGTTAAGGTTCAGTTTTGAATTTCTTTTCTGATCTCCGCAAGCTGCTAAGATTTTATAGATTTAAAATCAATCGACTATTTTCGATAATTACCTTTTCACAGGATTCTTACCTGCTGATCTTAGGTGGAATAACTGGGGTATTATGCGGTATTGGTGCGGTCATCTTTCATTACTCAATTGAGTTAATGAAAGAACTCTTCTTTGATCTACCCGCAGGCTTTTTTGGAAGGGAGTCTCTCATTGGCGGTGACAATTGGATTAATATGGGAATCCTAATTTTAATCCCAGCTATTGGTGGGCTGCTTGTCGGATTGGTTGCAAAACATTTTGAAAAATCGCCGCCGATAGAAGGCATTCCGAGTGTAATTGATTCAGTTGCTTCTAAAGGAGGGATTATAAAAGGTCGAGTTGCGGTCATCAAAACTATTTTAAATGCTTTAAGCATTGGCACTGGTGGAGCAGGTGGGAAAGAGGGTCCCATTGTACAAATTGGCGCTTCAATTGGTTCGGCATTCGGACAATATCTCTCATCTTCACCTGATCGATTAAAAATACTTGTAGGATGTGGTGCGGCAGCTGGACTCTCGGCAGCATTCAATACTCCATTGGGTGGTGCACTTTTTGCAACAGAAATAATCATGCGTACTTTCAACGCAAGGACTTTCAGCCCAATAATTATCGCTTCGGTTTTTGGTACTGTCCTTTCAAGAAGTTTCATTGGTGCAGAACCTGCGTTGCGTGTTCCTGATTATGCTTTAACATCTAATTACGAATTCTTCTTGTATACTGCATTAGGGATTTTGGCGGGATTTGCTTCTATTTATTTTATCAAATCTTTCTTTTTCATTGAGGGAAAATTTGTCCGCATGAAAAAAATGCCTGTTTATTTAAAACCTGCTATTGGAGGTTTGTTCGTTGGATTAATCGGGTTATTTCTTCCAGGTGTCTACGGTTTTTCATATGCTTTAATTGATAGAAGCTTATTCAACCAAGCTCCGTTCATTATGCTTGTTCTTTTATTTTTTTTCAAACCAATAGCTACAGGATTTACGATTGGCTCAGGCGGAAATGGTGGAACATTTGCACCCAGTTTATTTACTGGTGCAATGCTTGGTGGTGCATTCGGTCAAATCGTTAATTACTTATTTCCAGAAATTAGTGCACCAGCCGGTGCTTATGCGTTAGTTGGGATGGCGGCAGTGGTTGCAGGTGTGGTTCACGCTCCTCTCACTGCATTGATAATGGTTTTTGAGATGACAAACAATTACACAATTATTCTTCCGTTGATGCTAACCATAATTATTTCTATGGTTGTTTCAAAATCCATCTCAAAAGGTTCTCTGTACACAATTAAGTTTGAAAAAGAAGGAAAAGTTCTCGATATCTTTGGCCGGAAGATCAGAATATTAAAAAACATAAAAGTCTCCGAGCTGATTGAAAAAGACATTGACGTGGTTTATGATTACTATAACTTCAACCAAATAATCGATGTTTTCAAAAAATCAAAACTGAATTCAATTCTTGTTAAAGACAATACAGGAAAATTGATAGGACAAATATTTTTCCAGGATATTCGTGATGTAATTCTTGAGGAAGAGACCCGCGATATTACGAGTTTTATTATTGCACGAGACTTTATGACAAATATAGTAGCGAGTGTTTCTGCTCAAGAGAACTGTGAAGAAGCACTTTCAATTATGGAAAATTATGACCTTGATGGCTTGCCAGTATTAATTGCGCAAAGCGGTGAGCTAATTGGAATTATTTCAAAAGATACGATACTCAGTCGATATCAGAAGGAAATTCTAATCCAACCTAATGAGGCTTCACTCGGAGTGGATTAATTATTCTATTTGAATTTTATTTCAACAAGTTTTACATAATCACCGAACAAAGAGAATATCACTTTAACAGAGCCTGACTTTTTGGAACCCGATAATTCTCCATTAACCTCTGTTAAGCCGAGAAATACTTTTTTATCCCCAAGCAAGTTATCATATGAGAATTCTTTTTGAATGTGTTTGACAACTGTATTCGGATCGAATTTCACCTTACAGTTTTTACCGAAGACTTTTTCAACCTTTTGTTGATACCATTCAGGCAACAAATTACTAGTAATGTCTCTGGTAATTCGTAAATCTATATATTTTAATGCCTCATCGAGATTTTTTCTCTGGCACTTATCTAAAAATGTATTTACAATTTGTTCGGTATTTGATGTATTTGATTTTTGAAAATCCAAAATGAGATTTGAAAGAGATTCGATATTCTTTTTGGTAAGAGTTGAATCACTTTGAGAAGCCGTGCTAATCTGTTTTCTTAAATTTTGTAATTTTTCGTTTCCAATACGGGCAAACTCTGGTAAACCAGTATAACTTTCATATCTTTCATCATACTTGAAATATTTGGTGGATACAGGAATAACTCTCGGGAAAACATTTTTAAACGGAACAAATGTAAGACAAACAATATTTTCTCTGGTATAAAACCCAACAAAAACTTGATATGTCATGTAGGAAGTGTAAATGATCTTCTGATTTGCTCCGAATGGTTTCTCTTTTTTCATGTGTTTGAAATTTTGATCCATCGATTCTACCAAAAGCTCTTCCAAAACATCGACAGCCGAAGCAGCATCTGATTCACGTTCGAATTGATAATAAATAATGCTGAATGTTACGTTATTTATTTGTTCATTAAATACGTGAGTGAGACTTTTTTGAAAATTGAGGTTCTTTATCTTTTCCAGAATTTCAGTTATGGCTTTCAGCTTTTTTTTAGGAGTGGTTGAAAGGGTTACATCACTCAACCGCTGAAATGAATTAACCTCAATCTTACTTTGAAATTTTACGTGTATCGGTTCCCCGGCAAAATCTTCTTCCTTCGGCATCAAGGAGCTTAAATTAAATTCTTCTTGCGCAATTTCTTCTTGTTCCTTGCAGGAAGAGATAAATATCGTGAGAGTAATGAATACTAATAAAAATGTCTTATGCATTAGAGTCCTGTTTTTCTTGCAAGATATAAAATGAGGTAAAAGTTGGGAAGTAAAATTTGGGTTTAATTACTAACTCACCTTACGCATAGTGTGATACTCAATAGCCCCGACCTTTAGAGCGTGTGTTAAAATGGTCATTCCCGTGTAAACGGGAATCCAAAAACTTTGAAATTTGAATGGATTCCCACTTTCGTGGGAATGACAAGTTAAATAAGTGTATTATTCACACAGCCTCTTTAGGTC
>JAHJVF010000313.1 GCA_018828505.1 Bacteroidota bacterium
CGTCAGTCCCGCCTGCCTCGTTGGTCTTAGTTAGGCGGGCAGGCTAAGTTCAGCGGGCAGGCTAAGTTCAGCGGGCAGGCTAAGTTCAGCGGGCAGGAGCAGTTCCGATTTTCGTAGTGTGATTGATTTACTTTAATCGGGGCGTATCGATGACGAAGTCATTCCTTCGGAAGAGAACACAAGAAAAATGAGTAAGCTCCTGTTTCAATCTCGTTAGCTTTTTCTTTAAGTTTGTACAAAATCGGTTTTATATGATCGAACCAAAAGTCCTATCCAAAATAGAATCAATAGTTGGGAAGAAAAACTTTTCAGCAACTAAAGAGGATAAAATTTGTTACTCGTATGATGCAACTCCTCTTCTCCAAAAATATCCTGACGCGGTAGTCTTTCCAGAAGATGCTGAGCAAATCTCGAAGATAATGAAATTGGCTAATCAGGAGAAATTTTCTGTCGTTCCTCGCGGGGCGGGTTCGGGACTGAGCGGAGGAAGTATTCCGGTAGATGATTCAATCGTCTTGGTGATGACACGCTGGAATAAAATTCTCGAGCTGGATGAATCAAATCTAACCATAACAGTTCAACCCGGAGTAATTACAGAACTCATCGATATTGAAGCAGAAAAAATAGGATTGTTCTATCCACCTGATCCGGGAAGTATTAAATTTTGCACTATTGGCGGAAACGTTGCGGAAAATGCAGGAGGTCTCCGCGGATTGAAGTATGGCGTAACAAAAAATTATGTTCTCGGTTTGGAAATGATTACACCTACTGGCGAAGTTATCTATTCCGGTGGAAAAAATGTTAAAGACGTTGCCGGGTATAATTTGCGTGATATTATGGTTGGAAGCGAGGGAACGCTTGGGATTTTCACAAAGATATTACTTAAGCTCATTCCAAGACCGACGAACTCAAAAACTCTCCTTGCATTTTTTAATTCCACGATCCAAAGTGGAGAGGTTGTCTCGGAAATTATCGCGTCAAAGATTATTCCATCCATGATTGAATTTCTTGATAAAACGACGATCAAATGCGTTGAAGATTATGCACATCTTGGGCTGAATACAAATTTAGAGGCATTGTTACTGATCGAAGTCGACGGAAGCAAAGAAGAAATTGATAGGAATGCCGAATTGATCCACAGTATCTGCAAAAAGAAAAATGCCGTCGAGATTTTAGTCGCTCAGACCGAAGCTGAAGCTTTGAGATTAAAAACTGCGAGACGATCGGCGTTTTCTGCATTAGCGAGAGTAAAGCCCACTACGATATTAGAAGACGCAACCGTACCCCGCAGCAAATTACCGGAAATGCTCGAAGCTATTCAAAAGATCGTGAATGAAGAAAATATTTTACTTGGAAATTTCGGTCATGCCGGTGATGGTAATCTTCATCCCACCTGCTTGACCGATGAGAGAGATTATTCAGAAATCCATAAAGCGGAAAAGGCATTTGATAGAATATTCAACACAGCAATTAAACTCGGCGGAACAATAACGGGCGAGCATGGTACAGGGCTATCGAAAAGTAAATTTCTTGAAGCCGCAGTCGGATCTGCAGGACTTGAATTCATGAAAAAAGTTAAATCGAGCTGGGATCCGAACAATGTTTTAAACCCTGGAAAAATATTCACGTTAAAACCAAAATGCGAAGGAGCACTTCCAAAATTCAAAAACGATATCAAGGAGTTCTCAACTAACTTATGAAAAAATGTTTTTTAATTTTTGTAATATTATTGACTTCAATCTCATTCGCTCAAAAAGAATTCAACATAAAACATTACCAACAATTTAAATCATACTCCAAAGAAGAGTTGAAAAAACTTCTTCCGTATGAGCGTAAACTACTTCAAGCTGAGATTCTCGCTCTTTACGGATATGAGTTCAAGGAACCTTATCTCCAAAAATATTTTCAAAAACAGATCTGGTATAAAAAAGTTATTAGTCAGTTTCCACCCTTAATTCCATCTGACTCGGTCAATTATTATTTGTTAGAAGAACTTAACCAGGATTCAGATAATACAGTTTTTGAAAATATCAAATCACTAATTCCAAAAACCGAAAGACCGAAACGTGAATATTTCAGCTACTGCTTTGAAAAATCAAAATATAAATCGATAGCAAAACGTCCATTTTCTTTAGCCACATCAAATAATTGTTATCGAACAATATTCTTTCAACCCCGATTTGAACTGCCATCCCCTCCAGACGATTTTGAAAGATTTTTCGATGTGGAGAATTTTAGCTGGGATGATTTTATTTTCTTTAAAAAAGCAAACGATGTAAAAGGAATTATTTTCCGAGCTGAGTATGATACAAACAACAAACCGATCATGTTTGCTGAAGTCGGTGTCGATCCGGGATTAAATCTTGGTGAAGTTGTATCCGAAAATTATGTTGATGATCTGGGCAGAATAATTCTTCATTACAACAAAATGTGTAATGACGGAAAAATAACTCAATTAGCAAAGATTTATACCTACAAGGATAATGAAATCATAAAAGAAGTGATGCTTCTTGAAACTGACGATTCTCTCTTTGTACAAGTAACAACAAAAGAGATTTACTTCGAGACTGGATTTAGAAAAAAAGATCATGCCGGAAAATAAATCCAGTTTTTTTTCTGATGTCGATATTCCGAACGATGAAGTTATTGCAAGCTGTATTCATTGCGGAAGCTGTCTTCCATCCTGTCCGACTTATAATTTAACTTTCGACGAAAAATCCTCTCCAAGGGGAAGAATTCGACTCATCAAAGCTGTCGCTCAAAATGAATTGGAGATTACGCAGACTTTCGTTGATGAAATGAATTTCTGTCTCGACTGCCAGGCTTGTGAAACTGCCTGCCCAGCCGGCGTGAAATACGGTTCATTGGTAGAAGCTGCACGAGTTCAGATTGAAAGTTCTGAATTGACTCCGGCATTCAGAAGATTGATAAAGAAATTCTTCTTCCGTCAAGTTCTTCCTTTTTATTCCCGTTTGAAAACTTTTGCCAGGATATTGCGTCTATATCAAAGAAGCGGACTGCAAAGGTTTATTCAGTGGACAAATATTTTACAACTAATCTCTAAAAAAATTTCTCGTGCAGAAAGTCTCTCGCCGAAAATATCGACCTTTTTTTCAGATGAAATCTTTCCAGAAAGGATCAGTCCTTCAGGAAAAATAAAATTCCGTGTACTTTTCCCGAGCGGCTGCCTGATGAATGTTATGTTTGCTGAGATTAACAAAGACACAATCGAAGTTCTTTTGAAAAGCGGTTGTGAAATACTCTTTCCAAAAGAACAGACTTGCTGCGGTTCGCTTCAAGCTCACAATGGTGATTTGGAATTTGCTCGAGAACTCGCTAAACGTAATATCGAACTATTCTTAAAATTAGAATATGATTTTATTATCTCGAACTCAGCCGGATGCGGTGCTTTCATGAAAGAATACGGTCATGTACTTGAGAATGATCCAAAATATTCCCAGCCGGCAAAAATATTTTCGTCAAAAGTTTTAGATGTTATGGAATTTCTTTACCAGCATGGAGACTTTTCAAATCTTACTGAAATCAGAATCGATGCTACTTACCATGAAGCATGTCATCTTGTTCACACTCAAAAAGTTACGGATCAACCGAAAGAAGTTCTGAAAAGATTGCCCGGACTGAATTTAATTCCTTTGGATGAAGCAACTTGGTGCTGCGGTTCAGCAGGAATTTATAACATCGTCAATTATGACGATTCGATGAAAATACTTGAAAGAAAAATGCACCACCTTCGCACAACAAACGCGGAAATTATTCTCACCGGAAATCCCGGGTGTATTGGTCAAATTAAATATGGATGTGAGTCATTCGGTATGAATGCTGAAGTACTGCACCCGATTACCTTGATAAATCAATATTATCAAGAACCTGGGAACTTATTCCCAAAATAAATTTATCCGAGCTTAACTTCGCTCTCCTTCGTTTTTTTCTTAGTATAAATCAACGACATCAGCAATAGAATAACTCCCAACACAAGAAAGGCAAGAATTCTATCCGTAGTTTCTTCTGTTGTAATACCAAAGATCAGAACGTAAACAACTGTCATGAGTAATGTAGCGAGAGACATCCATCTGTATTTCTTGTTTTTGAGAATATTACTCAGCCAATAATAAATAAGTGCAACAGCAACCCATGCATAACTCACATAATTTACAGGCAATGAATGATAGAGTGCGTATGGTATCACAAGAAGTGCAACAATCAGATAAGCATTACGCATTTGTTCCGTTTGTAATTCAAGCTCCTCTTTTTTCCAATTCAATATTCTTGCACTCAAAAGAGCAACGATACCAAAACTGATAGATACTAAGCTGACAGTTTGAACTGCAATCAGATAAGCAATGAATACACCAACATATATTACAAAATTACTAACAATAATTAATTTTGATCTAAACCACACAGCGGTCGAGACTACCAGTAAACTTTGCCAGCAAAGTAGTATGAAAATATCTGATCCGGCGAAAAGATTTATTATAGCAAAACTCAGGGCAACATAAGCCGTCATTGCATAAACGAAAGTAGAAAGTTTGCTTTGCTCTTTAACCCAAAATGTAACGGCTAAAGCCATAAAAACGATGGCACCTAACAAATGGTAAATTCCGCTGTATTCGAAAGGTGAAAGATAGGTCGTCAGCAGTAACAAGGCATAGGCAGAACCGGCATTCAAAAATGAAGCAGCAGTTACAAAATAATTTTCTTCTTTGTCATTCTTCCTTAAAATATTTCCTAATGCAAAGATAACAGCGTAACAAAGGATGAATAATAAATTCAAAGGTAAACTAACAGCTTCGATCGGTTTACCCAGGAAAGGATTATTAATAAACCACATGAAATGTGTCAGATAAGAGAAAAATATTCCAAAGAAAATCATATTTATCCATTCTCTCTTAAGTCGTAAATATACTGCGACAGATGAGATCAGAATTATTAGGGCAAATATGAAATATGCGGAATCACTGATCAAAGCTGTCGTATAGCCAAGCAATAAGCTCCAATAAGCAAAGTGAATTGAGTTACGTTTAAGTGCCACAAACAAATGAATTGCTGAAACAACTAAAAGTAATGCAACAATTACAGGAAGTGAGGTTATTGTTGCCTCTGCACCGAAAAAGTAAAATCTCATCACAGAAAAATATAACAGAATTATTGAGCCGCCTAGAAGATATCCTGAAATTTGAGGATACAAATTTTTCGCAGCTACGGAGCCGCCGAGAATTACTCCAGCAATCACTAAACCAATCAGACTTGGCAAATAAGAAACGGCATTTTCATAGGGTGTGCTCAGTAAAAATAGAATACCAAATGAGAGGACAACAATACCCATTTTAGCGAACCATCCTCCACCAATAGCATATTCGAGTGCATCTTCTTTTTCTTCAGCAGATCTTTCTTTGTCAAATACTGTGTCAAGTTCTGCAACTGATGATTCGCTTTCATACTTGATGTGTTTTTCAATTCGCTCGATCCGTTCATCAAGACTTTTTATTGCGTCGATCAACTTTTCAATATTTTTGTTTGAGATATTCTCCATTTTTGTCCTCTCAATATTTAAGAGTGCTTAGCTCTTTTCTTCATTATTCGATGTTCATCCGTCAGCTGACGGATTCATCATTCAAAATAAATTCTGGAATTAAGATATGAAAAAAATGCTTGAAGTTTTTAAAGTTACCAACACTAAACGATATTATCCTAGAAGTTTCAATTAAAAAATATCTCTAACCAAAACCTGTCCATCGAAACGAAGCGTAGAAGGACAAGAAAACATTTGTAGTGTGAATGGAAAAAAATTAAGTCATTATTTTTCAATACCTTAACTCAAAATCGTGTCAAACTCAAGCGGCTTTGAAATTGACCAAGTATTAATAATCTTTTTACGAGATATTTAATGATATTTTTATTTAGTTGGAACCGGGTGTTTGATTTTCTCCCATCTTTCGTTGAATTTAAATTCTTTATACGATGGACTTTTTTCATTATGGCAAGTTTTGCAAAATTTTTCAATTGCCGCGGTATCTTTAAACTCTCTCATTCCAGCCGCAACAGCTTTTTTCCTATCTTTCATTATTTGTAAGGTTTTGTATTCGGAGCCTGCACCATGACACGTTTCACATTGAACTCCATCTTTGTAATCAAAATTTTTATCTAAGAATTTCGCGTCAATGCCATAACCGCTAACATGACATTCTAGACATTCAGGAGATTCTGCAGCGGGTTTCTTCAAACCTTTGGCTTTGGCAATCTCATCAGCCTTTTTTGTTGTCAAAGTAATATATGCTTTTGAATGTTCGGAATTTTTCCAAATATCCAATTGCTTACCTTGTTTGTCCGTTTTATGACACATAGTACAATTTTTCACACCTATATATTTATTCTGTGCGTTTATCGAATGTGCTAAAATAAATATGAAGAGGACTGATCCAATTATAGATCGGTAGTTTTGCATGTTGCTTTTCCTTTAATATTTCTTATATACTGATAATATTATTCTAAAAAATTTAAATTATAAGTTTGCACTTTATTTAGATATTCCCGGTAAATAACTGTGGATTCTTTCTTCAACTTCTTTAAGCCCTTCTTTCCGACCTTCTTCGATTTCCCAGATAGAAATAATAGGGAATAATTTCGCAAACACCATGAATCCAAAAACAAAGACAGCAATCCCACCCGCCAAAAGAGCCCACTCTGTGAGAGTAGGAATATATATTCCCGCGGGTAATTCCATCCTCGGATTCGCTAAAGATGGAACTACAATTATAAATCGTTCCAACCACATTCCAATAACTACTGTAATTGATGCAATAAGCACACCGGTGATGGTTTTAAATTTATTAAAGCTTAAAATGATAACCGGAATAACAAAATTGCATAGAACCATTGCCCAGAAGAAAATCGCAAAAGGGCCGGAAAACTTATACATAATGATCTGCATTTCGTGAGGTTCTGCACCAAAAATAGCAGTGAGATATTCAGAGAAGGTAAAGTAAAACCATATTACAGACATGATCAAGAGAAGTGTACCAAGATATTTAAAATGAATTTCCTTAAGATAATTTTCTAAATGAAATGCTTTGCGAAATGCGATCATCACAATTAATAATGCGGCGATACCGGAAAATATTGCCCCAACAACAAAATAAGGACCAAAGATAGTACTATGCCAACCGGGCTGCAATGTCATAGAAAAGATGTACGATATTACAGTGTGAACAGAAATCGCTATTGGTATTACCATTACCATTAAAATATTGATTGCCTTGTTAAGTACTTTCTTCTGATGTTCGGTTCCTGTCCATCCCCAGGAAAGGAATGAATATAACCATTTCAATTTTCCACCCTGATCGCGTAGACGTGCTATATCTGGGATCATTGGTACATAAAGATAGACTGTGCTAGCAGTGAAATATGCAGTGATACTTGTTATATCCCACAACAAAGGAGATTGAAGGCGTCCGGCTTCTATAAGATACAGCATACGATCTGGACGACCAAGATCGATAATTGGATGAAGACCACCAATAGCAAGAACAATTGCTGTAATTACCTCTGCCATCCTGGTTATTGGGCGCCGCCATTCAGCTTTCGATAGGCGTAGAATAGCAGATATGAGCGTACCGGCATGACTAATTCCAATAAAAAAAACAAAATTAACAATGTAAAAACCCCACGTGATCGGTTGATTCATTCCTGTAACTCCAAGTCCTAACCAAATCTGAACGACATACATATATAATGCCCAGAGATAAATCGCAAGAAAAATGCCCATAACAATGTAATATCCTCTTCCGGTTTGATAAATCGGTCGAAAGAGTGCGGCATCTTGTTCTAATTCGAAATTTACTCTTGTCTTTGTCATTAATACCTCTTCGAGAGATAATATACTTTAGGTTCGACACCCAAGTCATCCATGATTCGTGAAGCGCGATAGCTTTTTGATAATCTGTAAACTTTACTATTTTTATCCTCGGCATCTCCAAAGGAGATTGCATCTGCCGGACAGATTTCAGCACATGCCGGTTGATATTCACCATCCATGATGGGGCGATCTTGAAGTGCCGCTTCTTCTTTTACTTTCAACAAACGATGGGAACAGAATGAGCATTTTTCTACAACACCAACCATTCTGAGTGAAACGTCTGGATTAAAACAATTATAATTTCCATCCAGCCACTTTGGCTCATACCAATTAAAAACTTTGGAAGTGTAAGGACATGCGGCCATACAATAACGACAACCGATGCATCTATGATAGATTTGAGCTACTAATCCCTCTGGATTTAAATATGTTGCCCTAACAGGACAGACTTTCGTGCAAGGCGGATGTTCGCATTGAAAACATGGTTTAGGCATACGAACGATTTCTATATGCGGGTAATCACCATGATACTCGGTAACCATATCCATCCAAAATAAGACGCGCCCCTCGTTTGCTTGAATTGGATCGACGATTGGAACGTTATTCTCTATTTTGCAAGCGGCAATACACGCACCACAACCGGTACATTTATCAAGATCGATTACCATTGTCCATTTAGGCATAATTAAATCTCCTCTTCAACTTGCTAGGGATATTTTTACTTTTGTTCCATCGAGGGCTGGCTTACCACTAATAAAATCATATAAATTGCGCATTATCGAATTAGGATTAACACCGTGACCTTTTGCGTAACGGCCATACGATGTATGACCAAGTCCAAATGGAACAGCAATAACATTTGGCATTATTCCAGGAATGATTTTGGCTTGAACTTTTATACGACCAATTGACGATTCGATCCAAATCCAGGCACCCTCTTTTATACTAAATTCTGCGGCAGTTATTGGATGTATTTCAACCCATGAACGCCAATAATACTTTACGGAATATCCAAACATTTCCTGCATAAGCGGCAGGTTGGCTCCATTCCCATCACGATTTGTCAGAACTTGAAAAGTTGTAAAATAAAGGGGCATCTCACCTTCATAGGGCACTGCTTCATGATGTGGAAGAAAAACTGTATCACCGCGTGCCGAAATATTTAAACGACTAAGAACGGATTCCAGATTTTGAGACCAATCGTTCTCAATCGCTTTATTGACTAAGTTATCGATGGACGATTTCAACTTTTGAGAATAAAACTCGAATTTTCCTGAAGGTGTTTTAAATATTTCGGCTAATTTTTTTTCTTTTCGAATTGGATTCCACCATCCTCCATTTTCGAGCAACTGATCCCAAAATTCTTCAAATGAGGAATATCTTCCAATTTGCCATCCTCTCTGCTGTAAATATTCTAACCATAATTTTTTAACGCCTTTAGTAGCAATGGCTCCTTGACCGGATTTATAAACACCCTCTAATTTATGCTTGATCACTTGTTTATAATTTTCAAAAGGAAAGGATTTAGCAACAGTACCGCCAATTCGTGTAGCTAAATCTATAATTATATCTCCCATACTTCGAGTATCGAATAAAGGTTCAACAATCGGTTGTTGAATACCGATATGACTAAAACCAATTGAAGGTACATTAGAGCTTTCATTCCACTCTTCGAGAAACGTGTGTGTAGGTAAAATCAAATGAGCATACTCATTGGTTTCATTAATAAATGAATCGAAACTTACTATAAATGGAATTTTCTTCAACGCATTTTTGAACTCATGATGATTCAAACTCTGAAATAAAGGATTACCCTTCATTAAAAATAAAATGTCGATCGGATATGGTTTATCCGCTAGAATGTTTTTTATACAACTTTCAATTGAAAAATTAGAAAGCGGAAAAGCAATATCACGAGGGGCGGCAACCGATTCTTTCCTGTATCCGTTTTTTGCAATGGAATCATGTTCAATTGGCGAAAGTTTCGAATAGGGAGGTTCATCGACAAAAAAGATCCCACCTTGACGTTCATAATTTCCAAGAAGTGCATTTAAGCTTTGAATCGCCATCATCGAAAATGTTCCGTTTGTGTTATCCGACGCGCCGCCATCTCCAAGAACCAACGCTTGACGTGTGTTGCCTAATTCTCTTCCCAATTCAAGAATAACTTCGCTTGGGACGCCCGTAATCTCGGATACTTTTTCAGGATAATAATTTGCTAGTATAATACCTTTAAAACCATTATGCTTTTTCGACTCCCTATCGGTCCAATCCTCAAATCCGAAAGTATAATTATTTACGAAATCTACATCGTATAACTCTTCTCTGATCAATACGTAGGCAAGACCAAGGGCAAAAGCACCGTATGTACCGGGGCGGACTTGTATCCATCGGTCGGCGTTTGCAGCCGTGAGGCTCATTCTTGGTTCAACCTGGATGTAGCGTATTTGTCGTTCTCTATGATGGCTGTACAACTTTGTATAGTAGATTGGAGAATAACCTTCCTCCAAAAGGTTTGATCCAAAACTTAGTATGATTTTTGCGTTAAGAAAATCATAAGAAGGAATTTGTGAATGACCATGTACCAATAAATAAGGAATAGAGTCATTTTGAAGCGACGAGAATTGATAATAGTTGGGTGAACCATAGGCGTTTAAGAACCTTGCAATGTGTTCTTTCATTAATCCCCGTTCGTCCGATCCCAGAACAGCAACTTGATGTGCTTTGTTCTCGTTTCGAAGATCTATTAATCGCTGTGAAACCATTTTCAGAGCTTCATCCCAAGTTATCGATTCCCATTTTCCACTTACCGGGTTACCGATTCTTTTTTTTGGATTCTGCAGGCGATCCGGATTGTACAGAACCTGTAATGCACTGATACCCAGAGGACACATACCCCCTTGATTAACCGGGTAATTCGGATTCCCTTTAACAGGGATTTTTACAGAACAAAAGTACCCTCAAAAAAACACACTAATGATCCGCCTGTCCAGCTAATCAACATTGTATATTGGACCAAATATCGACAGAACAATCTGTAACTCCTTATAAAAAAACAAGTTAACCAG
>JAHJVF010000518.1 GCA_018828505.1 Bacteroidota bacterium
CACCAATTTGTCTTCGTTTATGTATCTTTCGAATTCTTCTTTTGTCGTGAAGAAATAATCCTTGCCGTGGATTTCGGCATTCCGTCTCGGTCGTGTTGTAGCAGAGACCGAAAAATCAATCTCGGGATGGATGCGTAAGACTTCGCGTGCGATAGTTGTTTTACCGCATCCGCTCGGAGCTGAAATTACAAACAGTTTTGGTCGTGTCATAAATTACACTTATGCTAATTTTCACTCGATATTTTGAATCTGTTCTCTGATTTTTTCCAACTCTTCTTTAATGCCAATTGCTAAATGAGCGATTGTAGAATCGTTGGATTTAGTCCCAATAGTGTTTGCTTCTCGGTTTATTTCTTGAATTAGAAAATTCAATTTTCTGCCTGAGGATTCAACATCTTCCATCGTTTCAAGGAAAAATTTATTATGACTTTGTAATCTTATACACTCTTCCGTAATATCCAACTTATCGGCGAGGAAAATGATTTCTTGCTCGAGTCTCTTTTCGTCAACCTTATCGCCGTTCTCTAAGAGTTTGTTAACTCGTTCCCGTAACCTTTCGCGTTCGACCGGGATACGCTTTTTCGAAAGCTGAATAATCTTTTCGAGTTTATTCTCGATGAGTTTGATTCTTTTCGTCAAATCTTTTTTTAGCTCTTGTCCTTCTTGCTTTCGCATCTTTAACAAGTTAGCCAATGATAATGTAATAGCTTTCTCACACAATTTCCATTCTAAATTGTCGTCTAAAGATTTTTCCTCGACTTGAATTATTTCCGAAAACTTTAATAGATGGTCGAATGTTATTTTATCGTCCATCTTTAGCGATTTCTTCAAGTTTGTAAGTAGCTTGTAATAGTCGTGAGCAGCTTCTGCGTTGATGATTAACGGTGTCCGTCCTTGCTCGTATCCTTCAACCGATATAGAAATGCTAATTTTTCCGCGATCCAATTTATTCCGCAAAATATCTTTTACGTCGCTCTCACGATGTGATTGGCTTTTTGGCAAACGAACAGATACTTCCAAAAAGCGGCTATTGACGCTGCGGATTTCGGCAACGACGGTAGTATTTTTGTGCTTCACTTCACCCCGGCCGTAGCCGGTCATGCTCATAATCATTTGTTATCCTGTTTCACCTTATTTAAATTACGAAAAATTTATTACATCAGCAAGCTATGATTGTTTGAGTACGAATGAAAATTTTGGTATATTTCTATGGGTAAAGTAACTATAAGAAGAAAAATATGTTAAATCATTTCACTACTCTCCAAAATTTAGCAGAAGAGTTCTCGAAAGAATTTAAATCGGGAACAATCCTGGAAATATTTAGTCAACAAAAGAACGAGCTAATTATTTCTGTAAGCACTCACGGGACAATTAAAGCACTGGTGGTTTCAATTAATCCGCAGATGAATTTTGTTTTCTTGCGCGAACAGATTGCGCGTGCGAAAAGGAACTCAGTTTCATTATTCAAAGAGGTCACCTCAGCGCACATTCAACGTTGTACTGGCCATATTTATGAAAGAACGATAAAAATATCTTTATCCGATGGACGGAGTTTATATTTGAATTTATATGGGACGGCTTCGAGTAATATATTCCTTACTGATGAGAACGATATCATAATAAACAGCTTCAAGAATAGTAAAGATTTTGCTGGAAAGAAATATAATGAGATTACAACAAATTTGGATGAAGATATCATGAATTTGATACCTGACTTTAAAAGTTTCGAAAAACAAATACTATCGGATGAAAATAAAACAACATTCAAATCTTTGAAATCGGTTTATCCGTTTTTAGGTTCTACTTTAACTAGGGAGGCGCTTCACAGGTCTAAAGTTGAAGATAAGGTACACGTATCGGAATTGACTACGGAAGATTACAAGCATATATTCCAAAAGTTGAAGGAAATATTTATCGAATTAAGCAAGCCGGAACCCACGATTTATTACACCGCTGATGTGCCGAGAGTTTTATCGATGATTCAACTTCAGCATCTGAGCGGGGCAACGGCAGAAAGCTATAAAAGCGTGAACGAAGCAGTGAAAAATTTTGTGATAAAATCATTCAAAGCTCATAATATTGACAGCGACAAGAAAGACCTTCTTTTGAAAATCAGAAATGAGCTTGACAAAGCCCGGAGGACTGAAAAAGCCTTACAGTATGAAGTCTTGGAATCCGACCGCGCTAAGAATTATGAACACGTAGCAAAAGTTATATTAGCTAACTTACAGCATCTCACGAAGGGAACAAAAGAGATCGATATCGAAGATGTATTCAATAATAATAAGTTGATGAGAATAACGCTTGACCCGAAGCTCAATCCAGCACAAAATGCTGAAAAATATTTTGATAAAGCTCGTAAATCAAAAATAGCTCACGTGGAATCAATTAAGAGACTTGCAGGTGTGAAGAAACAAACCGCGTTACTTGAGAAACTACTCCTACATTTAGATAACTGTCATACAAAAGAACAGGTAAATGAATTCAAAGAAGAATACGAAACAGATTTGAAGGCAATGCATCTGATTACCTCGAAAGAGAGAGCAGATTTGCCGCCGTTCAGAATTTTTAAAGTTGCCGGCGGGTTCGAAGTTTGGGTAGGTAAAAGCTCAGCGAACAACGAGCTGCTTACGATGAAATATGCAAAGCCAAATGACTTGTGGTTCCACACGCGCGGGTCAAGTGGGTCGCATACGGTTTTACGTGTAGGAAATAGCAAAACCCAACCCGGGAAGGAAGCCGTTCGTCAAGCAGCAAGTATTGCCGCATACTACAGCAAAATGAGAAACGCTTCAAACGTACCTGTCGGTTATTGCGAGAAAAAATATGTTCGTAAACCTAAGAACACTCCCGCGGGAATAGTTACTATGG
>JAHJVF010000314.1 GCA_018828505.1 Bacteroidota bacterium
GAAAACCCAAAACTATTTTATCATTGGCAAATGGGATATTGTTAAGCATATTATTGAATAACACGAGCCGTATGACGGGAGACTGTCACGTACGGTTCTGTGAGAGGTTGAGGGGTGAAACTCCCCTCGACCTACTCGGCGCCTTTGAGTCTTTGTGGCAATGTGTGAAATTTTCAATTATTACCGCATTTTTTTCGCCACTAAGTCACCAAGACTCTAAGAAACACTAAGAAAAAGTACTCTCGGGACAGCCACATTTAGGGTGAGTTCGTTTTTGCATTGGTATTTTCATACAGCCTCTTAGCGGGGAGACTGAGAAATCTTGCAGATAATCATTTGTTCTAAGATTTGTCTTCCCGCTTTGCGGGGAGAGAAATGACAAATATGGTCTGTTATAATTTTTCATAGGTTTCTATCTAAAAAAAATATGGATTACCTAGATAAAGAAATACTTGTTTTGGGGTGCGGAAATATTCTCTTCGGTGATGATGGATTTGGTCCCGAAGTTGTTCAGTATTTACAAAAGAACTACGATATCCCATCCAATGTATATGTTGGCGATGCCGGACTAAGCGTTAGAAAAATATTATTTAATATTGTCCTAAGCGAAAAAAAACCCGGTAAAATAATTATCGTAGATGCTGTAGATTTAGGAAAACCCGCCGGTTCAACTTTTCAACTTGATGTTGACGAAATGCCTGAAATCAAATGTGATGACTTCTCTATGCATCAGGTACCCACTTCAAATTTATTAAAAGAATTAAAAAATTTTTGCGGAGTTGATGTGAAGATCATCGCTTCACAGGTTCAATATATTCCCGAAGAAGTTTCTCCCGGCTTATCAAGTGTGATGAGAGATTCAATTCCTGCCGCGTGTGAAATGATACTAAAAGAAATAATTTAGAACTTTGCCAACTTCGAATGTATTTGGAAATGAAAAACACCAGACAACGCATTGCGCTCTTTACCGAGTTATCGATGGCGGCACCGGCGGATTTCATCTGCTTTCTTATTTCGAAAACTATGAAACAATAATTTTAATCGATGCAACAATGGACGGCAAACCCGCTGGTGAAGTATCCAGCATCGAACCTAAATTTGCATCCGATTTTCCCAAAACTTTGAGCGCACACGATATTGGATTGAAAGACCTGCTTGAGTCTGCTCAACTCCTAAATTCTTTTCCAAAGATCTATTTAATAACTATTTCAGTGTACCAAATTCAGAATATGGTTATGGAATTATCCGATGAGGTTTCAGGTGCAATCCCAAAAGTTATTGAAGAGGTTAATCGGATCGTTGAGAAGTTATCGAAGTGAAGAAATGACATATCTTGATTTGTTGAATAGATTGTTGAGATGTAACTACTCAGCATGTTTGTCAATAACGCCGTTTGGTAATAGACGATGCGGGCAAGTTGAACTCCTTACGTCCGCCGAACTTCTTCCTGTTTTGGTTCTTGTTACAAACATGCGAATTCAGCCTGCTCGCTGCAGTTCACGGAACGGCTGTTTCGTGCAGTGAAGCCGACGTTCCTTGAACTCAGGCGAGCCTGCCAAAGCATGCTTTGTGCGGGACAGACCTACGGAGTCTATCCGAAAAACGCGTCAGAGTTGCCCCGCCTTCGGCGGGCACGTGTGTAGTTCAGAAAAACCAATAGAGTGCAGAACCCCGTAGGGGTGATATGATTATAGAACCAACAACACAATGCCATGATGAAACCCCAAAGGGGTGAAATAACCTCTTACTCACATTCGCAGATTGAAACCGTGTACAATTACATTTTGAATCGAGAAGAACATCATCGGAAGAAGACATTCAAGGAAGAATACCTCGACTTCCTCAAACAATTTGAAATTGAATACAATGAAAAATATTTGTTTGAATGGCTGGATTGAATGTGTGTCACCCCTTCGGGGTTAGAATGATGTTGCTGCTATGTTGCTATAATAATTTCAACCCTTCGGGTTTGTAAGGCAAAAACGATGTATGAGAAATAAACCCCGTAGTGGTTCTACTTCCATCGAATATGTATGCTGCGTAGTAACGTTGAGATATGTGATTTCTTTTCAAAGAAGGTGACATTTTATTTCGGATTATGTAGAAACTTTCCAAAAATTTTCCGATTTTTGTGGTGTAATTAATTAAAGACCAACCGATAAAGAGAAGCAATGGCAGTAATAAGACCTTTCAAAGCATTAAGACCAATCAAAGAAAAAGCTCATCTAATTGCAAGCGTACCTTATGATGTTGTCAGTAGAGAGGAAGCTTCGGCTCTCGCAAAGGGAAATAATTTATCTCTTCTCAGAATCACACGTTCAGAGATTGATCTCGACGAAACGGTTAATCCATATTCGAATCAAATTTATCAAAAGGCGAAATCAAATTTAAACGAGTTACGAACTATTGGGACATTGATCGTTGATGATACTCGGAAATTCTATCTTTATCGATTGATTATGGGAGAGCAGCAGCAAATCGGAATTGCTGCAACATTTTCTGTGGATGATTATGATAACGATGTAATTTTAAAACACGAAAAAACTCGACGAGAGAAAGAAGACGATCGCACAAATCACATCTTGACCACTGAAGCACAGACCGGTCCCGTGTTTTTAACTTACCGTGACAGACAGAAAATTGATGAAGCTGTTTCAAAAATAATTTTGAATGAACCGGAATATGATTTCATTGCTTCTGATGGAGTGCAGCACACAATTTGGATCGTCCCAAATGAGTTTAACGATCTGATAATTAACGAAATCAAATTAACTGAAAAAATTTACATTGCCGATGGTCACCATCGTGCTGCAAGTGCAAGTCGAGCCAGGGCAAAGAAAAAGGAGATCAATCCTAATCATAACGGTTCGGAAGATTATAATTTTTTCATTGGGGTTTTATTCCCGGCATGTCAATTAAATATCCTTCCATATAATCGAGTCGTTACCGATTTGAATGGAATGAGTGAATCTGAGTTTCTTGAAAAGATCAAAAAGAATTTCAAAGTGGAGGATACCAGTTCGCCTTCGCCAAATTCCGTTAAAAATATTTCGATGTATCTTAACAAAAAGTGGTACAATCTTCAGCCGAATGAAAATGTTAAAGCCTCTAATAATGTCGGTGATAATCTCGATGTTAGTATCTTGCAAAATTATTTGCTAGATCCTTTTTTAGGAATCGATGATCCCAGAACTAATAAAAGAGTCGATTTCATAGGAGGAATAAGAGGTACGGCTGAATTAGAGAAATTAGTTGATAGCGGAAAAGCTGCCGTTGCGTTTTCAATGTTCCCTGTATCCGTTCAGGATTTGATGAACATATCCGATGCAGGCGAAATCATGCCGCCAAAATCTACATGGTTCGAACCAAAATTGAGAGACGGATTATTAATTCATTTAATTTAATCAATAAGGAAGTTGAGGTTAAAATGACAAAAAGAGTATATAACTTGAATCCGGGCCCGGCAGTTCTGCCAGAACCGGTTTTAGAAGAAATGAAAGAGAATCTAATTTCATTTCCCGGAGTTGGAATGTCGATTCTCGAAATGAGCCATCGATCTTCTGCTTTTGAAAATATTTTGAACGGTGCAATTGAGGATATGCGGAAACTTGCAAATATTCCGAATGATTATCACATACTTTTTGTCGGAGGAGGAGCAAGCTTGCAATTCTCGATGGTACCGATGAATTTCATGCCTCCTGCGAATAAAGCTGATTACATTGTTACCGGCGCCTGGTCAAAGAAAGCTGTGAAAGAAGCAAAGCGAGTCGGTAAAGTGAATATTGCTGCCTCATCAGAATCTGAAAACTTTAAGCGAATTCCGAAACAGGATGAGTTGAAACTTGATCCAGAAGCTTCATACGTTCATTTCACATCGAACAACACGATATTCGGAACACAATTTTCGACTGAACCAATTGTCGGAAATGTTCCTTTGATATGCGATGCGAGTTCAGATATTTTTTCAAAAGCAATTGATGTTTCAAAATATGCAGTCATCTATGCGGGTGCGCAAAAGAATTTAGGACCTGCGGGGGTAACGATAGTATTTGTGCGAGACGATATGCTTTCACGCTGCCAGGATTCGCTGCACACAATGTTGAATTATAAAACCCATACTGAAAATAATTCGCTTTATAACACTCCGCCAGTGTTCGCGATTTACACTGTAGGATTGGTATTAAAATGGTTACTGAAAAATGACGGTCTAGATGCTATGGCAAAATTGAATGACGAAAAAGCAAAGCTTTTATACGATTGCATCGACAACTCAGACGGTTATTATCGCGGTCATGCAGAAAAAGAGAGCCGCTCGAAAATGAATATTCCTTTCAGACTGCCATCGGAAGAGCTTGAAAAGAAATTCGTGAAAGAATCTGCTGAGGCCGGATTTGCAGGATTGAAAGGGCACCGCTCCGTTGGTGGATTGCGTGCATCAATTTATAATGCATTCCCACTGCAAGGTGTTAAAGATTTAGTTGAGTTCATGAAGGAATTCCAGAAAAAGAATTCTTAACATTATTTGGATTAATTAAAGTTATACTTACTTAATTTTTTATATTACAGTAGGTGATAAAATGAGATTCCAAATTTTCTCATCAATTTTTCTCATACTCTTCTCTTTTTCAATTGTTAATGGACAAATTTATATGATGGGTGTTGCTCCATTAGAGCCGGGAAATTTATGGAAGTATATCGATATTGGATGGTTAGGTGGGCAAAGTAACTTTTTTGTAACTGATTCAATCGTTTTAATTGGAAAAAATAATTATAAAATAGTTGAGGTGTATAAAGATGGTAGTATAACAAGACATAAACGTTATCTAGGAACATCACCTGATAATTATTATGTAAAATATGATACACTTGCTTCAGACAGTAATTATAAATACTTTAAAAAAGACTGTAACATTGGAGATTCATGGACGCAACAATATTATATAGATTTATATGAATACAGCATAATTGACACACTAACAATAAATGCCTGGGGTAAAAGCTTTTTTTCAAAAGTAGTTAAAATAACAGATTACTCACTAGTTGAAGTTTATCAAGTATGGGCAGATAGTATTGGATTAATGGAAGAAAACAGTATTGGGCAATATCATATGATATTAGGGGGTTGTGTTATAAATGGAGTATTATACGGAGACACCACAACTACTATCGTTGACGATTTCGAAAAATCTTCAAATGAGTTTTTGTTGTATCAAAACTATCCAAACCCATTTAACCCAATCACGACAATTGAGTATGAGTTAAAAGAATATTCTTTCGTAAGTCTTAAAGTTTATGATTTGCTTGCC
>JAHJVF010000315.1 GCA_018828505.1 Bacteroidota bacterium
ATTCCCACTTTCGTGGGAATGACAAGTTGAATAAGTGTATTATTCACACAGCCTCTAAAGGTCGGGGCTATTGAGTATCACACTGTGCGTAAGGTGAGTTAGTAACGCTGTAAAATATTTTTTGAGGATCAATTCATGAAACAATGGTACGAAGAATTATTTCAAAACTATGCAAAAAAATATGACGATGAATCGTTCACGAAAGGAACAATCGGCGAAGTAGATTTCATCGAAAAGGAAATCGGCTACAATAAATCTTTCCACATTCTTGACATTGGCTGCGGAACTGGACGGCACTCAATTGAGTTAGCAAAACGCGGATATACTGTAGTTGGGATCGATCTCTCTGAGTCGATGCTGAAAAGAGCAAAAGAAAAAGCCACAAATGAAAATATAAAAATCGATTTCATTCAAGCCGATGCGAGACATCTTGATTACAACAATGAATTCGATCTTATTATAATGCTTTGCGAAGGGGCGTTCCCTCTTATGGAAACAGATGAGATGAACTACACAATTCTCAAAAATGCTGCAAATGCTTTAACGAGAAATGGTAAGCTCATCTTCACAACATTGAACGGATTGTTTCCGCTATTTCACTCGGTAAAAGATTTCATTAACAAAAACTCAAGCGAAGGGACGAGCCAAGAGAGCACGTTCGACCTGATGACCTTCAGAGATACATCGACTTATGAAGTTGTGGATGATTCCGGAAATAAAAAAACTTTAAAGTGTAACGAGCGATATTACGTTCCTTCCGAAATTATCTGGCTTTTGAAGTCATTAGACTTTAAGAAAATCGATCTACTCGGCTGCCTACTTGGCAAGTGGAGCAGAGAGATTCAACTAACAACAGAAGATTTTGAAATGCTTGTTGTGGCGGATAAATGAGATAGCGAAAACAAAATCTCTGAAGCGTTGTCACGGACCATTTCAGGACAAAAGGTATCTGAAGTTAATAACAAAACGAATGCTCTTGACACGGAAAAATAAAAATCATGAAGGTCGGTTAGGCCGACCTTCGATAACAATATAGCATAATTTAAGCTTTAGGAAGATTGAAGCATGCTACTGTCGACTTTAACACCTAATCCTTCGGCAACCGCAATTCCGAGATTCACATTTGCACGGAAGAAGTGACAGAGCTGGCGATTGATTATCTCTTCACGCTTAGGTCCGGTGACTCCGCTCATTGAAGTAACTATATTATTTATAGTATTCTTTTTCTCATGATCGGTCATCACCTTATCGAACAACCAGCCCGGTTGCGTGTAATGATCGTCGTCACCTGGGGCATTGCGGTCATACCAATCGGCAGTATTCGAATCAAGAACCATCGGAGGTTCTTTATAGCTTTCGTCTTGATAAATATCATCAAAGCTATTAGGGTAATAATTTGGATCGCTTCCCCCATTACCGTCAACTCGCATGAGCCCGTCACGTTGGTAATTGTTAACCGCAAAGGGGCATTTATTTACGGGAATTTGCTCGTAATTAGCCCCGAGTCTGTAACGGTGGGCATCCGGGTAGGAAAGTAATCTTCCTTGAAGCATTTTATCCGGGGACCAACTGATTCCGTCAATAATATGTGCTGGAGCAAAAGCCGACTGCTCAACATCCGCAAAATAATTTTTCGGTATTTCGTTTAATTCCATAACTCCGACATCTATCAACGGAAAATCTTTGTGAGGCCACACTTTTGTAAGGTCGAACGGATTCCATTGAAAATTTTTTGCTCGTTCATCAGTCATTAGCTGAATTTTCAATGCCCATTTAGGAAATTCTTTTTTATCTATAGCTTCGACAAGATCGCGTTGTGCTTGATCGGGGTCTTTCCCGCGCATTGCTTCAGCTTCAGAACCTGTAAAGTTTTTAATTCCCTGCAAAGTTTTGAAATGAAATTTTACCCACACTCTTACATTTTTCTTGTTAATCATGGAAAAGGTATGACTTCCGTAGCCATTCATATTACGATAACTGAAAGGAGTACCGCGATCGCTCATCAGTATCATAACTTGATGAAGACTTTCCGGATTGAGTGACCAATAGTCCCACATCATTGTTGGGCTTTTAAGGTTTGTTCTCGGGTCGCGTTTTTGTGTGTGAATAAAATCATCAAATTTTTTCGGGTCCTTGATAAAAAATACAGGCGTGTTGTTGCCTACGAGGTCCCAATTACCCTCTTCAGTATAAAATTTTACTGCAAACCCGCGTGGATCGCGTTCGCTATCTGCACTCCCTTTTTCTCCGCCTACTGTAGAAAAGCGGATAAATACTCTGCATGAATTATCTATCTTAGAAAAAAGCTTTGCCCGCGTGTATTGTGTAATGTCGTGAGTAACAGTAAATATTCCATATGCGCCTGTTCCTTTGGCATGCACAACGCGTTCGGGAATTCTTTCACGATTAAAATGAGCCATTTTTTCATGGTAGATATAATCTTGCAGAAGAACTGGACCGCGCGGGCCAACCGTCATTGTGTTTTCGTGTTCCACATACGGTTTGCCAGAAGTTGTTGTCAATTTGCGTTTCTTTTCTTTCATGGAAGCCTTCTATGTTTATTATAATATATTTAATTATATCAGAATTGGATTGACTTAATTTATTTTTTAAATTGCAATAAATCAAACTGATATTTTCTATTATGATATAGACATTATCTATTACTATGAACTTCCATCAATTAGAATATATAATAGCGGTCGATACATTCAGACACTTCGGTAAAGCAGCCGAATCGTGCTTCGTAACACAACCTACCCTCAGTATGATGATTCAAAAATTAGAAGAGGAGATAGGCGTAACTATTTTTGACAGAAGTAAACAACCCGTAATACCAACAATAGTAGGAACAGAGATAATCCAAAAAGCAAAAACTGTGCTTAAGGAATTAAGGGAAATCAAGGAAATTGCCTCAATCTTTAAAGATGAAATTCATGGTGAGTTAAAGATTGGAATTATACCAACAGTAGCCCCATATTTGCTTCCCCATTTCCTTAAAAAATTTTTGATGAAATATCCCGTAATTAAATTAAGGATTTCGGAGCATACTACTGAAATCATACTTGAAAAGTTGGAGAGGGGAATTCTTGACGTGGGAGTATTAGCTACACCACTGAACAACCGTTCTTATTTCGAACAATCTCTTTACAGAGAAGAATTTGTCGTATATGCATCCAAAGGGGAAAAAATACTGAATAAAAAATATTTACTTGCAGAAGATATAAACGTTGAACATCTCTGGCTTCTTGAAGAAGGACATTGCCTTCGTTCCCAAATTGTACATTTATGCGAATTGAAAAAACAAGCAATATCACATAACAATCTTCATTATGAAGCGGGAAGCATCGATTCCCTTATCAAAATTGTTGATCAAAGTAAAGGCATTACAATCCTACCCGAACTGGCAACTTTATACCTGAATAAAAAACAAAAACTTTGTATTCGGCATTTCAAACCACCTGTGCCCGTCCGCGAAATAAGTCTTGTCACTTACAGATATTTTGTAAAAGCTAGCTTACTCGAAGCACTAAAAAAAGAGATTCTCGATAATGTACATATATTTATCTCGCAAAAGAAAAAACAAATTGTAATTGAAATTTGACATAAAAAATACAACATGCAATAAATGTCCGAAACTGATCGCTACTGCCACATTGAATAATCGCCAAGAAGGTTTCACCAAAAGAAAGGAGTAACTAAGCGGTATGACTCATCGAAAAATCGTTATGCAGCAGGATAAAAAGATTGCCCTGGTGGCGCATGACAACAAGAAACGCGACCTGTTGGAATGGGCAAAATTCAACCGCAATCTATTGGCGCACCATGTAGTCTACGCAACCGGAACCACCGGAGAAGCTCTAGAGCGCGAACTGTGCTTCAAAATCAACCGACTTCAAAGCGGACCTTTAGGTGGTGATCAACAGATTGGCGCAAAGATTGTCGACAATGAGATTGACTTTTTAATCTTCTTCTGGGACCCTCTGGAACCGATGCCACATGACCCAGACGTGAAAGCTCTCCTGCGTATGGCCGTTGTGTGGAATATACCGATAGCCTGCAATCGGGCTTCAGCCGATTTCATGATCTCCTCTCCATTGATGGATAATGACTATCATCGGCTTGTGCCCGATTATAATGAGTACCGAACCTGGAAAATAGACTGGGGGAAGAGCGTAAGCAAAGAAGGAGACAGCTCCACTGATAATGTTGATTAGCGGTTTGCCATAGAGGTCAATACTCAAATGTATGGTTCTAAAATCTCAGGATTCCAAACCCTTATAGGCAACAAACGTTGTTTTTCAAGTTTCGCGATTCTTTTTGCTTACTTCTTCTTCAAAGATTTTCTGGTTGTCACGGAAAGATGCCATCCCGACAAGTCGGGATGGCATCTTTACCCAAATTCACATCCAGCTCAATATTTTGATTCTATATTCTATCGCAACTAAATAATTTTTAAATGGGGTATAAAAACGAGTCATGCCTGCCTGCCTCGTCAGTCTGAGTTCGGCTGGCAGGTTAAATGCTGGAACTCATCCTCCTACTCCTTCTCTTACCAAGAGAAGGAGTGAACTTGAAGTCCCTCTCTTGAAAGAGAGG
>JAHJVF010000006.1 GCA_018828505.1 Bacteroidota bacterium
CGCATGCAAAAGGCGTAAAAGTAGTTCTGAGTGCAACGATATTTTCCGGAACCGTTATTGAAAAAATTCTGACAAGTGAAACAAAGAGAATAAATTTAATAAATAATCTTTATTCGCAAGTTGCTGCACGAAACGCTGACGGTGTAGATATTAATTTCGAAGGAATTCCATCCGGGCAAACTGCAAATCTCACTAATTTCATGAGACAATTAAGAGATACACTCAAAGCAAGAAATCCAAATATGATTCTGACTTGTGCTCCGACTGATTTTGATTACCGTGCGGGCGACTGGGACTTAGCACAAATAACTCAAATTTGTGATTTAACTTTTCTGCAATGTTACGGATATGGATATTCGACTGGGGCGACGGCGGGACCTGTAGGAAGACTTCAAGGCTGGTCTTCATTGAATGCTTCAAGTTACATTAATTCTGCTCTTTCAAGCGGTGCACTTCCAGCTAAAACTATATATGGAATGCCTCACTATGGGTACGATTGGCCCACGAACTCCCCGAATAAAAAAGCCTTTACCATGGGAACAGGAAGTGTTCTCTACTATCCTGATGCAAAAACAAATGCTCTTGAGTACTCCAGGCTTTGGGATACCGAGTCATTAAATGCCTGGTATCGTTATCAAACGAGTACCGGGAGCTGGAGACAAGCTTGGTATGAAGATCCTGAAAGTGCGTTTCATAAATATAAGTTTATCAAATCAAAAAATTTAGTCGGTGTCGGAATGTGGGCGCTCGGTATGGATAATACAAATAAAGATATTTGGCGAGTACTTGAAGAATTCGTAAAAGATACTAGCTTAATTTTTCCCCCCGAAGCTCCAATCCTTTCCACTATCAAAGGGAGAAAAATTTCAAGCTCAGCCGAGCTAATTATCAATTGGACTTATCAATACACCCAGCAGTTGAAAGGTTTCCGAGTATTTATTTCTAAGGATTCTCTCAATTTCCCGGCATCACCTCACATCAATGAAAATTATCTCACTAAGGATTCGCTCGGTGCAACAATCTCGAATCTTGATTCAAATTCAATTTATTACATAAAAGTTCATGCAGTTGATACACTTGGTAGTGTAAGCATATCATCAGACATTTACGCTGCTTCAACCGGGAGCAAGAAAAGATATTTAGTGGTCGATGGTTTTGACCGCACGTCAGGAAGTTATGCTCATGCATTTCACAATTTTTCAGGATTTTATGGAGAGGGTGTTTTTAAAGCCGGTAGAGATGTTCATGCCTGTTCTAATGAGGCATTGATCGCTAACTTGATCAGTTTAACTGATTATTCTGGTGTGATTTGGTTTTTGGGAGATGAATCCACCGCGAATAAAACATTTAATCCGAGCGAACAATTACTAGTTCAAACATACCTTCAAAATGGAGGAAATTTATTTCTAACCGGCTCAGAGGTCGCGTTTGAGCTTCGAACCACTGCTCCAACTTTCCTTACAAATTATTTGAAAGCAAATTATGAGTCGGATAATGCAGGTTCCTTAATGATCTATTCGAGTGGAAATATTTTCAGAGCATTTCCTAGCGACATTCAGCTTGGGATTCAATATCCCGAAGACTGGCCTGATGGAATTACCCCATTCGGTGGTTCAACTGCATGCCTCAATTATCGAAATGGTAAAGTCGGAGGAGTTTATTTTAAAGGAATTTATTCCGGTGGAACTAAAGAAGCTAAGATGATTTTTCTTTCTTTCGCATTAGAAACAACGAATAATCTTACAGCAAAAAATAACCTGATTACGGACGCGTTGAATTTCTTTGAAGGGACTACCAATGTATTTGGTGAAGAGCCTCAACCATCAGAGTTTACTGTTGAACAGAATTATCCCAATCCGTTTAATGCAACTACAAAAATTGAATTTTTTGCACCTGAAAAGGGTTTTGCAAAGATTCAAATATTTAATATCTTGGGTCAACTAATTTTATCCGAGGAAAAGGAATTAATTACTTCCGGAAGGAATTTTTTCCGTATCAATGGCAGCGAATTTTCCTCCGGGACTTATTTTTATAATATTTCCATTGGGAATAAAAGTATAACAAAAAAATTTACACTTATTAAGTAAGGAGAGAATATGGCAAGTTCATTAAATAAAGTAATGCTCATTGGTTATACCGGTAAAGATGCTGAGGTGCGTTATTCAAATACGGGGTTGGCAGTGCTCACGATTTCTCTTGCTACGAATGAGCCGTACAAGGATGCTGAGGGTAACTGGAAAGAAAATACAACCTGGCATGATATTGTTTGTTATGGAAATCTCGCCGAGAGGATGAAGGAAAATTTAAAAAAGGGGAAACGCGTTTACGTTGAAGGAAGGATCTCAAAAAGGAATTACATCGATAAAAACCAGAATAAACGATGGGTTACAGAAGTTGTCGGCTCCAATATTATTCTGTTAGAACGGATTGCGAGTGATGCAGATGCCCGTACGGATGAGACGACGGAGGAAGTTAAGACTACAGAGTCAGCCGATGTTGATGTAACTCCGGATGAAGATCTTCCATTTTAGATAAGTTGAACAAAATTGGATTGATGGATTGGATTCAAATTGGATCGTATTTGTAACATTATTCTTTTCTTTATTTACACTATCAGCATTTTTCTCCGGGTCTGAAGTTGCGATATTTTCAATTGATGAAAAACGTTTAAAGTACATCAATAAAAAATATCCGTATGCAGCAAAATTAATTTCACGGTTACTTGAATATCCTAGAAAAATTTTAATAACCATTCTGATCGGAAACAATATTGCTAATGTTGGGATCTCACTTACTGCTGCTTTTCTTACTGTAAAATTGGCTTCTTTTTATAATCTTAATCTTGATATTGTGCTTGCGATTGAGATAATTGTTTTAACGTTAGTTCTGTTAATAATTGCCGAGATCTTTCCGAAAATCGTTGCTAATAAATATCCTGTTGAGTTTTCGGTAATCGCAGTTTATCCACTGAGCTGGATTTTCACTCTATTCGCACCAATTACATTTCTCTTCTTTCACATGACGAGGTTAGTTCAAAAGCGAATCACGATTGATCACAAGAAAATCGCTCTCAGCAGCGATGAATTAAAAACCTTAACTGATCTCGGCAAAGAGCACGGTGCACTTGAATCGGAAGAGCATAGTCTTATTCAAGGCATTATTGAATTCGGTGACACGACGGTTCGTGAAATAATGACGGCGAGAACCGACATGGTTGCGCTCGAAATTAGTTCCTCAGTCGAAACAGTAATTCAAACGATCTTAGTTCATAAGCGATCGCGGATCCCAGTTTATAGAAACAACATCGATACAATTGTTGGTATTCTCTATGCAAAAGATCTTCTCCCATATTATTTGAATAAAGCTTCACTCCAGTATTTTTCTTTACAGAAGCTTTGCCGCAATCCGCTTTATGTTCCCGAAATGAAACGTATCGATGAGATGTTTCAAGAATTTCAGACTAAAAAAGTCCATATCGCAATGGTTGTGGATGAATTTGGCGGAACTGCCGGCTTAGTAACCTTAGAGGATATAATTGAAGAGATAATGAGTAAGTTCAGTCAATCAAATGAGTTGAATGAGTATTGCAAAAAAATTGATGAGAATTCATTTTTGATCGATGCAAAAATTCCCATCGAAGATCTTGAAGATTTGCTCAATGAAAATTTGAGAGAGGACGATACTGACTTTGACACACTCGGCGGATTCATTTTTCACACATTAGGTGAAATACCAAAGAAGAATTTCCGTTTTAGAGTTAAAGATTATGAACTTCAAATCAAAGAAGTTATGAGTAATAGAATTATTTCTGTTCTACTGACAAAAATCGAACCCTAATATGAAGCAAAGGATTTTTATTATTTCCTTGATTGTAACAACTGTAATTATTGGTTTCGTTGCTTATTTTACGAGTAGTCCGGCACGAATTGCTAAAACTACGTTAAGTTTATTAAATGCAGAACATCTGGATACACTCAAGCAATCCATTGTTGATAAAGTTGAAAATAAAGATGACGTCAAAAGATTTATAAGCTCGTATGACATTTGTATTACTAACAGGAGTTACGCATATTTGAAAAACTAATACCAAAATCCGAAATCCTAAACAAATTCAAAATACTAAATTCAAAAAC
>JAHJVF010000316.1 GCA_018828505.1 Bacteroidota bacterium
TATTTGCAGGTTCTCGAGTTTCCGACCCGCTTTACCGCCTATGCAGTTCATCCGAAGGATCCTTTGGAGAAGATGGGGTCGGAAGTATCGAGAGAACCTATTTGGAATGAAAATAGCGTTGACTGCGTAACTTCAGTTAGTAAACTAACATTATCAAGTAAATTGAACTGATTTTTATATTCCTTAAATCAGTGTCATCCGTGTGCCATTAATCTTTTAATAAAACACAGATCCGATAGCTTGCGGACACGGATAAAACGGTAAGTCACCGGATGATTAATCACGGAATACTTTCTGGATATACTCGAATTCTTGATCAGTTAGAGGTTTATCTTTTTTCGTAAGATTAACTTGAACTTGTTTTAGATTCCTAAATCCTGGAATTACAGAACCAACAACGTTGTAATGTAATAAATACTGAAAAGCAGCTCTGGCCAAATCATCAACATTTGATCCAAATTTTGCCTTCAGCATTTCAATTTTAGGTTCGAGTTTCGAAAGATTTTCAACTGTAAAGCGATCGGAGTTGACTCGATGATCTCCAGGCTCAAACTTTGGGGGATTATTTTTATCATACTTGCCAAGTAATAATCCTTGTGCAATCGGTCCAAACGCAATGAATGATACTTGATATTCTTCCAGAAGTTTTCTTGTGGGAGTTCCATCAGCAACAAAGCGATCATCGATTGCGCTTGCAAAGCTTTGAATTGCTTCAGGTTTGACTTTTGGAATGAGCTTTACGAAATCTTCATGCCGGTATGCCGATTGACCAATCAGACGGATTTTCCCTTCCTCTCTCAATCGATATATAACTTCAATTGCATCATCAAGATATTCATCATTATCACCGAAATTTCCGTGGTGAAAATAATACAGATCGATATAATCACGATTAAGATTTTTTAGAGATTGCTCGCATTGATGACGGATGTGCAGTGGCTCGTAAGCGTGGGCTGCAGTCCCGGGAAACCATCCAACTTTAGTAGCAATGATGAAATTGTTAGTTCTATTTCCGAGAATTCTCCCAAGCATTCTTTCTGCACGACCGTTCCCATAAACGTCGGCATTATCGAAATGATTCACACCTTGATCGATCGTATAATTTACTGCTTCAGCGACTTCTTTTTCGTCAACATTCGCCCAGCCGTTTGGAACTCCATTGACCCAATTGAGTCCACCCATTGTCCAACAACCGAGACTAATCTCGGATATTTGAACATCTGTTTTACCAATTTTTCGATATTTCATTTTTACTCCGTAAGAGTTTTATAATTTGTGTGAAAATTATCAAATGAGCTTCATTCTTTTTCAAGAATTTTTCATGAGAGTAATTAAATATGTTTAAAGCTAAGATTTCAATTTTTATTCTTCGTAATCAGTTTGGTGAATCCTTATTCTGCCCAATTCAACAATCCAAAGACGGTGATCTAGAGGATTGTTTTTTAATTCACCTAAAAATTGTTTGATTAATTTTTCGATTATTGAAAGAGATGGATTTTTTGGCGGCCTAATCACAACGATACCACCGACTTTAGATGGATTAAATTTGATTACATAAGAAAAGTCTTTATCTAAAGTCACCAAGCATCTGTTTTCTTGAGAGCAGATTTGGAAATATTTTTTGTCTGAACAACCTTGTAATTTTTCATCCAAAACAGTTTCAACATCATATCCAAATTCTTTGAAAACGGTTTGAGCTCTCTTTCCAAAATTTTCGTCAAGCTTAAATTTCATAATTCTTAAGCAATATTGACTTCAACATATCTTTCACGAGACATCTCAGCACCATATGCAATGCAAGCTCTGATATCTTCTTCTGTGAGGTGAGGATATTCCTGAAGGATCTCTTGAATTGACATTCCATTGGCCATGAAATCAAGTATTAGAGATACCCAGATCCTCGTTCCTTTGATGCATGGTTTTCCGAAACAGATTTTTGGATTAACTGATATTCTTTCTAATAGTTTGTCCATATCCAATTCCTTTTTGATACTACTCTAACTTAACAATTTTACTGCATCTTTTGCAAAATAAGTTAAAATCATATCTGCACCAGCACGTTTGATTGCAATCAAAGATTCCATCATAACTCTTGGTTCATCAATCCAACCATTTTGACCTGCGGCTTTTATCATAGAATATTCACCACTTACTTGATAAGCGGCAGTCGGTAATCCAAATTTTTCTTTTACTCGATAAATTACATCGAGATAAGGTCCCGCTGGTTTGACCATAACTATATCTGCACCTTCCTGAATATCAAGTTCAACTTCACGAAGTGCTTCGAGTACATTTGCCGAATCCATTTGATGCGAACGTCTATCTCCAAATTTAGGAGTTGATTCTGCGGCATCGCGAAAAGGTCCGTAATAACCACTTGAGTACTTGGCAGCGTAAGACATTATTGGAATATTTTGAAAACCCTTTTCATCTAGAATTTTTCTTATTGCTGCAACTCTTCCATCCATCATATCCGACGGTGCGATGATATCCGCTCCAGCTTTTGCATGACTCAACGCCTCTTTAGCAAGTAATTCATTTGTTTCATCATTTAGTATTTCTTCATCTTTCAGAACACCGCAATGACCGTGAGATGTATATTCGCACATGCAAACATCGGTGATGACTACAAGATTTTTCACTTCTTTCTTAATTGAACGAACTGCTTGTTGAATAATCCCATGCTCATCGTAAGCTTCGCTGCCTACTTCATCTTTTGATTTTGGAATTCCAAATAGAATGACTGCCGGAATTCCGAGTGATGAAACATCTTTGCATTCTTCAACCAATTTATCAACCGACATTTGATATACACCAGGCATCGAACCGACTTGCTTTTTTATCTTTTCACCGTGACAGACAAAGAGCGGATAGATGAAATCATTCACCTCGAGCGTAGTCTCTCGAACCATATCGCGGATGATCGGATTGTAACGTAAACGGCGTAAACGGGTTGTTGGGAACATTATTACTCCTTAATGTAAAATGTAGAATTTATAATGCATAATTTATAATGTATAATTATGGTTTTAATTTCGAGGATTTTATAATACTTGTCATGATTTTTAATAATTCTATACAATCTTTGTAGAGACTATCAAATTATTTAATTGAGAGAATTGCGCATTCTTTTAAAAGTCTTAACCAATATTCAGTCTCTTTTGCTTCTTTAAGTGCAATCCCCAATTTATTTATGAAATCTTTCTTACTGTACGCACTTTGAGATTCTGAAACGTTAGCTCCTATAGATGTTCCAGATTTTAATAGCTGTTTGAATATTGGTTCCAAATAGCGATCTTTTTTGATTAAAAATTTATACAGCTTTACAATACGAACACCAAAAGAAAAACTTTTTAATTCGATTATATTTTTTCCAAACTCTTTAGA
>JAHJVF010000317.1 GCA_018828505.1 Bacteroidota bacterium
AAATTTCCAGCTGAAGATTTGTCCTGATTGTTTACTTCGGGAGTTTTCACTTCTACTCTTTGCTGAAGTGATGATTGTGTGCTTGTGTAGTCAGATTTTTTCAATCGAGAAATGAATTGTGATGATGGATAAGATTCAAGGATCATCCTTGCATATTTATCTGATTCATTAAACTCACCAAGAGTATAATGAAATTGATATAATTTGAATAGTGCATCATCTTTATATTCTGAGTTCGACTTTGAATGAACAATTTCCTTATATAATGATGCGGCTTGTCTGCCATCTTGAGTTAGAAGTGCTTCAAGATATTTTAATGAGGATGACTGAGGATTATTCTTTATTAACGACGGTAGGATTCCTCTCACCGCATCGGATTGCCCCTGTGAAACTTGATCAAGATATTTTGAGATATCAACTTCTCTTTGCCCGAAAGAAAGTGAGACAAAAAGTAAAATAAAAAAAATCGTTTGTAATACTTTGAATGAATGAGCCTGCTCTAAAAAGGTCAGTTTGTCGATTTTGGGATTCGATTTTTTACAATTTTTAAGATATTTTTTTATTGTTTCACCTTTTTAGA
Organism: Bacteroidota bacterium; assembly: GCA_018828505.1. Taxonomy (GTDB): domain Bacteria; phylum Bacteroidota; class Ignavibacteria; order Ch128b; family Ch128b; genus JAHJVF01. The sequence continues at coordinate 581 of JAHJVF010000317.1, forward strand.
TTCAGCTCATGAATTTAATTTCATACCGTGTTTAATTTTTTTGTGATTGGTATTTATAGATCACTTCTCAATTTTGATTCCATCTGAAGCAAATAAGGTTGCTGAGTTTGCCCGATCAATTTTTACTAGGCAATAATCACCTATTTGGAGCTCGCCTTTAGGAACTATGACAATTTTATTCGTATCGGTTCTGCCCATGTAAAAGTCGGTAGACTTTTTACTCAAATCTTCAATTAAAATCTCGAAAGTTTTTCCGATGAGCGTTTGGTTTATTTCATACGAGATTTTCTGCTGCAAATCAATAATTTCACTTAATCTTTTACTTTTCACCTCTTCGGAAACATCGTCACTCATACCCCATGCTTTGGTATTTTCTCGTGCGGAATACTTAAACATGAAGGCCCCATCAAATCTGACTTCTTTCATTACTTCCAATGTCATCTGATGGTCTTCTTCGGTTTCTGTTGGGAAACCTGAAATTATATCTGTCGAAAAGCTCACACCGGGAATTTGTTTTCTTGTCCAAAGGATCCTTCGGACCTCACCTACAAGATTTAAGAAATGCTCAATTGTATAGGTTCTGTTCATCAACTGCAAAATCCGATTTGAACCTGATTGGACAGGGAGATGAATATAGTTACAGATATTATCGTTCTCCGCTATTGTTTGAATCAACTTATCAGAAAGGTCTTGAGGATGAGAAGTCGTGAATCTTACCCGCATATTCTTATCAACTTTACTCACAGCATAAAGAAGATCAGCAAAATCGAAACTGCCCTCCTGATATGAATTTACATTTTGACCGAGTAAATTCACCTCTTTGAATCCTCTCTCGCTGAGTAAACGAACCTCGTCGATTATGCTTTCGAGAGGACGGCTTCGTTCTCTTCCACGAGTGAATGGAACGACACAAAAAGTGCAAAACTTATCACATCCCCTCATTACCGAAATCCAAGCAGATATCCCATCCTCCCTGTAAGGAATTATATCATCGTAAGTTTCAGTTTTGCTGAGCCGAACCGCGATTCCTTTCTCACCGACAAAAGCGTTTTCAATCAGTTCGGGAACGCGGCGATATTCATCGGGACCGACTATTAAATCAACTACTTTTTCTTCTTCAATTAATTGTTTGCGCAATCGTTCAGCCATACAGCCAAGAACCCCGACAACAAGATTCGGATTTTGCTTTTTTTGATGTCTGAACTCTCCAAGTCTCCCGTAAATTCTTTCTTCGGCGTGCTCGCGAATTGCGCACGTATTAACCAGAACTACATCAGCCTGTGAAATATCATTCGTAAATTTATACCCTGTTGAATTCAGCACTCCCTGAACGATCTCGGTATCAGCCAAATTCATTTGACAGCCATAGGTCTCTATGTAAATATTTTGCTTATTCAAAAAACTCTCGTTTAATATTAGATCAGATTTTGTGTTTCAATATAATTTATTAGGGTGATGAACTCAATGCAGTATTGAAAGCAGACTTAAAAACTTTAAAAGTCTCAGATCAGATGATAAACCTTGAGGCCTGCCCGCTCAATCGTATCTAGTGAGGCAGGCGGGGTTGTGAGTTCAGTTTGAGTTGAATTAAACCCTCAAGTTTACCCGCCCACCTTAGCTAAATATTAATGGTGGGGGCTGACTGCCACTTTTGGCTAAACATAGCAGGCGGGGTTGAAAATGCAAGCAGTTCTCATAGACCCTACAGCTTACAAATCTCGACCTTGAAGGATTACACAACTTGAACGCAATCCGCAACCTTCAAGGTCTGACAGCAATTAAAAACCATGAGGGTTGAACGCTCTGCTTGAGTTGATTCAAACCCTCAAGTTTACCCGCCCACCTTAGCTAAATATTAATGGCGGGGCTGACTGCCACTTTTGGCTAAACATAGCAGGCGGGGTTGTGAGTTCAGTTTGAGTTGAATTAAACCCTCAAGTTTACCCGCCCACCTTAGCTAAATATTAATGGTGGGGGCTGACTGCCACTTTTG
>JAHJVF010000318.1 GCA_018828505.1 Bacteroidota bacterium
CGGTTTTAGAAGAGGGTTCAGAAACATTAGCATATAATGTTGGGGAATTAGACACTCTTACAATCAAACTGAGCAAATCAAAAGAACAAGATAAATTCATAATTATTCCAAGTGAAAAGGAAATTGAAGAGAAAATTAGAGAGCAGGTTCTTGTTTCTTTTAAAATAGCAGTTGGTTATGTAAAGAAAATAGTTCGAAGAGTCTCAGATTTCCATGAAGTTATCATTCAATTCGATAAAAGAGTAGGATTTTATATAGGCAGTTCACTTGGACTTGCATTGACAGTTGGGTTTATAGAAAAACTATTACAATACTATAATGCTGCAGAACTCGTTACGATCAAAAGTAACATTGCATTAACAGGCGGAGTGGATAAAGAAGGAACTATTATTGCCTGTTCTGCTGAGATAATTAAACAGAAGGTTGAGACGGTTTTCTTCTCAAACTGTAATATTTTCGTTGTACCGAAAGAGGATGAGGCTGAGGCAAAGGCAAAGGCTGAGGAATTGAAGAAAGAATTTCCAAATAGAAGACTTGAACTAATTGGGATTGAAAGTTTATCCGATTTGCTTAATCGCCGTAATTTGATCGATATTAAAAAGCAAAATCCGGTAGTAAGAACCGCAAAATTTACGAGGAAGAATTGGATAACCGTTTCATTGACACTCATTCTGCTCTTAGTACTAACTTTCATTGCTTTGAGGGATTTGGATAATAATCCTGCTCTATTGGGAAGTGATACATCGACTCTTTACGTTAAGAATAAAAACGGAAAAATTTTATGGACGAAGAAACACCCGAACCCTTTGTTATATATTGGAGATGAGAGAATTATGGGTCATTCTCAAAAACTAATTGATATAAACAGCGATGGTAAAAATGAACTATTACTAGCAGGAAGTCATACTGCTAATATGAATGATGGAAATAAATTTAGCAGTATAATTTGTTATGATCACAACGGTAGGGAATTATGGTATTATCAATTTAAGGATAATGTTTACTCAAAAAGAGAAAATTTGTCCTCTGTTTATTCCGGCAGTTATATTATTGACACCATAACCTTTAATGGTAAAAAGGTTCTTCTTTTGATGGTTAGTAATTATGAGTCTTTTTCATCAGCAGTTTTTATGATAGAGTTATCTTCCGGGAAAAGAATAGGCTCAACTCTATGGCACTCCGGGCATATTCAGGAAGGAATTCTTGCAGACATTGATGAAGACAATAGACTGGATTTGATCTTTACAGCTATTAACAACGGATATGAAAAAGTTGTTCTTGCTGTTGTTGATTTGGATTTTATGAAGGGTGTTTCCCCAACAACTGACGAATATCAGATAATTGGTAAAGAGATGGCAAAATTCAAAGCATACTTAGTTTTCCCCAAATCGGATTACAACCAGTATTTGATGTTCAGAAATAATTCACTGTTAGTGGGGAGTCTTATAGACTTCAAAAGAAAAAATAAAATCTCTTTTCGATGTACAGAAGATAATAAAATCGATGGATTTATCATTTATGATATGAGCTACGATTTCAAAGATGCCGAAATAACAATAAGCAGCACCCTAAGAGTTAAACGCGATTCACTTGTAGCAAAAGGAATTCTCAGTCTGCCATTAACTGATACGGAAGAATTTAAGAACTTGCTCAAAAGCCAAATTCTTTATTGGAGTGGAGAAAAACTTGTAAAGAGGGAAGAGTTGAAGTAGTATTTGCGGTAATTTTTTTATTTGCAAAAATAAACTCAACGATAAAATGAAAAGAACAGAAATAGTTGTTATATTGTTACATGAAAAATGAAAGGAAATGTTGATGAGTGTTATCATATTACCCAAGAAAAATATCAAAGAAATTAACGATAATACCGTGTTAGTGGAAATCCCAGATGATAAGGATGAAATTAAGAAACGAAGAAAAAAGGTGTTGGAAGAATGTTTAGGCATCTTAAAGGATTGGGATATTGATCCAGTTGAGTATCAAAGGAAATTGCGCTCAGAATGGGATGAACGTTCGTGGCAAAATATCTAATTGATTCTAATATTTTAATTTACGCTCTTAAAGGAATTCACGAAGCAAGCAGTGTTATCAGTAAGCTCATTGATTCTGATGAGGAAATTTATTTTTCATTTATAACTCGGTTAGAATTAATGTGTGAAAAATATATTTCTGATGAGAATAAAATAAAAATAGATAATTTACTTGGCCAGCTTATAAGGGTTGACTACAATTATAAAATCGAGGAATACATCATAAATTTCAGTA
>JAHJVF010000319.1 GCA_018828505.1 Bacteroidota bacterium
TAAGTAATCTAAGTTTTGTATTGATAATTTGAAATTTACTTTATCGCTTACCGTCAGATTTATCTGACGGAATAAGGAAGGAGAATAAAAAAACTATTGGCTTTCCAAAGGATCCTTCGGATAGCCACATAATAAAACTCAATTATAAATTTAGGGAAATATCTCATGGGCTGGGTTAGAGTTTGGATACATCTTCTGAAGAAATAGATGAGTTTATGAAGAAGTACGGTTGGAAATATATTAAAGAATAATGAGGCTAAAGCCGCTTTGTGGTTTTAGCTTATAGTCAGTTCACTAAAGTGAACTGTAAGTGATGAGTATAGGCGCTTAAAAAAAATTACAAATATATTTGGTTAGCATCTATTTGGGATATGAGAACGAACCATGGATACGAATATTCTTATTACGTTTTTCGTGAACTTTTCATAAGCTAATGAGAAAAAAGCTTTTGTTCTAATCATGCTTTGCAGATAAGAAGTCAAATATGTGCACAGGTAAAAATTTTACAAGGGAAGTTAATAATACATAAATGAATGGGAATTGAATCAACTTTTTTTCTCTTTCGATCCCCCTAAGAATTTTATTCGCTGCATTCTTCACATCAAGCACAAATCGCATTTTGAATTTGTTGTTTTTTATCATATTCGTATCAACAAATCCGGGGCGGACGGTAATAACCTTAATGTTATACCTGCTCAATTCCACACGGGATGATTCCAGAAAGGTTGTTAGGGCGGATTTGCTTGAACAATAAGCTGCGGAACCGGGAAACCCACGTACATCAGCCATAGACGAGACGCCAACAATCATTCCGGATTTTTGCTCTTTGAATATTGGAATTAGATATTCGAAAAAAAATAACGCTCCATAAAGATTTGTATCATATATTTTTTTTGTTCGTTCATAATCGAAATCTATAACTTTCATTCTGTATCCTATCCCAGCATTCAGAACTGCAACGTCAATTCTACCAAATGTTTTGATTGCTTTTTCAATAGAGTCTTTCACATTATCAGGATTGCGAACGTCACATTTTTGATAAGTAACATCAGTGTATGATTTGAGTTCACTCGTTAATTCAGATAATCTTTCTTCGTTACGAGCAAGTAAAACGAGTTTTGATTTTTCTTCCGCCAGTTCAATAGCAAGCGCTCGTCCAATTCCTTCTGAGGCTCCTGTAATCAATACAACTTTATCTCTGAGTTTCATTTTTTCTCTTCTGAAATTTTTGGACTTCAGTCAGTGGATTTCTGTTTGACAATCTGTTACGAGTCAAACATTCCATTGTGTTCGTTTAATAGTTATATTCTCAATAAAGAAAATATTTTTGTCCAACATAGAATTATCTCAGACTTTTTCAAAATTATTTTGTGATGAATCAATTTCTTTTTAACGTCTATCTTTCATTCTGGCAAAGGCTTCCGATAGCATTGCAAAATAAAATTACCGACAAGCTTAGATACAAATTCAATGTAAGCACGCTTACTCCCAAGCTACCGCGAGCCGCTGTAATTGATCCGCTAAATATTTGCAATCTCGACTGCCCCCTTTGTGCTTCGAAAAATCAAATTTACGATAAAAGTAAAATGTCCTTCGAAACTTTCAAAGTTGTTCTTGATAAGATTCCCTCGCTCCGTGTTTTGGTTTTATTCAATTGGGGAGAACCTCTTTTACATCCGGAAATTTTTCAAATGATAAAAGAGTCCGTTTCAAGAAACATTTACACAATCACACACAGCCATTTCAGCTTGAAACAGAATTATAATTTCTTTGAGGGATTGGTTAGCTCCGGGCTTCATCAATTAGTAATATCAGCAGACGGAGCCTCGCAGGAGACTTACGAAAAATACCGTGTAAAGGGGAGGTTTGATTGGGTGATTGAAAATATTAAGCATACTGTTGCGGCGAAAAAGAATCTGCGAAAACGTGATCCGAAAATTATATGGAAATTTTTGGTTAACAAATACAACGAACACGAAATTAAAAAAGCAAAATCAATGGCTCGTGAACTTGGAGTTGAGATCACATTTGATAAAATGGGTCTTGCAGATGATCTACCCGATATTTCTTTCCCCGGAACTTTAGAAGAAAGAAAAAAAGATTGGCTCCCCAAAAATCCCGATTATATTCTCGACTATTACAAAAATGAAAACAAGCTGCCAATCAACGATAAACCTTGCTACCAACTCTTTACCTCGGCGGTGATCAATCCCGATGGGAAAGTTACTCCATGCTGCTGGGTAACAAGCAAAGAAAACGTCTGGGGCGATTTAACAACTCAATCATTCGAAGAAATCTGGCACGGTGAAAATTATAAGTACTCAAGAAACTTGTTTAACTCATTCCAATATAGCGGAAATGTTAAGCAGAATATTTGTACAAAGTGTGAGATTTTTAAAAGGGTTAAATAGAGATTATTAGATGAGTACCTAAACGACTCTCAATAATGAATTTGCGAAATAATTCTCTACGATTTAGTAACCTCGCACATTCTCTAAAGAACAACGCCGCATTCTTCGAAACTTTTCTCGAGCAAATTAAAAACACTTAATTCTTTAGCCCACATTTTAAGATAACTTTTATCCAAAATATCTCCCTGAACTTTTATAACTCCTAAGACATCAAGCCATTGACGCTCTGATTTTTCCCCTCCGGATTTATACCATTCCAATTTACTTAGAATTACATCTTCTGGAGAACAAAGATAAATATCTATTGTATTCGGGTCGTCTTCTAATTTATCTTGAATTTTTCTCTCTAATGCTTTCTGAGGGTAAGGTTGGTTCTTTGAAATGAATACATCAATTTTTAACATCGTCTCGAGATGAATTAAGTTGAAAGAGGATTCTGTCCTGATGGCATCGTTTATCATTTCTTCGTCGATATAGTACTCGTTTTTTAGTTTGGTGATAAGCGGAGTAATATGATAAGAACCCATTTGTAGAATTAAATCTACGTCCAACGTAGCACGAGCTATTCCAAAGGCCGAGCTTGCTACCGAGCCCCCAATGTAATATAGTATGTCCAAATCATTAAGCGATTTAATGACAGGTTCTAATGCAGCAACAATTTCATTTCGTTTCATTTTCTATTTTAGAATAAAATTTATCTATCGCTTTAAATAGATTCTCTCCATAATTTAATTTTACAAAAAGCATCTTCAGTTCACGCTCAGTCATTTTAGGATTTGCTCTAGCCAATGCCCTCTTTGATAATTGAATAACGAGCGAGCTAAGAGACTCTAGTTGTGATAATCTTTGGGGTATCGACTTTTTGCGAATTAAACTAATTAATACTTCTTCTGTTTTTGGATTCGTATCCGGTGACAATGATTTCACAGTTATCACTTTTTTTAATATATAAAATCTGTATAAAAGAAATTCATAGATGAGCCTGCTCAAAAAAGGTCATAAGTGATAAAAAATGCTTTGAAATTCGTTTATTTATATGTTTTATAACTTTTTAATTTACCTTTTTTGACCTGCCATCCATATTCAGCTATAGGGGGCAGGCTGGTTCGGCTCATAGATAGATTTAACCAACTACTGAACTTCACTCAAAATCGTACGCAAGCGGGGGAATTATGTCGAGTAATCTTGCGTAAACGGTCAACTGTCCGTAGTGATGGTAAAATTCTGTAAAGAAAAACTGAAGTAGTTGTGAAGTAGGAAACTCACCGTAAAACATTTTTATTTTTTTAACTAATTCATCGTCGGTTAATGTGATTGCAAGATTATAAACCGAATTAAAAGCAGCATCACAAAACTTTAATAATTCATTTACGTTTGCGGCATCAGTTTTTTCAAAGTTTCTGTTTTCTTCTTCGGTTAAGCTTCCGGTTTGAATCGCGTGAACGAATCCATTTCCCGAACCATAAAAATGTGTTATGATTTCTTTAACTGTTCTTGTTTCGTTTGCCGGTTTCCAATCGAGCTTATCGTCTGGAAATTTTTCAATCAGTTTTTTCACAACACCGTGTGATAATTTTAATTGTCCAAATAATTCCTTAATTGCTTCAGCATTCATTTTAATATCCTTTGCTAATTAATCACAATGAGTTTACCATGTTTTAATATTTCTTCTATAAGAGGGTCGGGATCATCAAGGTCCGACAATCTAAATGGATGCGGTTCGATACTGTAATCAACATGGCTTCTCAATCGCATTAACATCATTTGAGCCTCGATAATATCCGGGGTCCATTCTTCGGCAAAAATTGCTAAATCAATATCGCTATATTCTTTCGGATTTCCTTTTGCAAAGGAACCAAATAAATATACTCTTTCAAAAGAAATATTTTTTTTCTTGAGTAAACTTAAATATTTTTTCGCAATAACTATGGCATCATTAACAATTGTTTCAGCCATTCTCTCAACTCCTTGATTTGATCTATATAATATTTTGTGAACCTATTTGTGCTTTTTTTATAAAATTCAAATTTTTGATCAGGGTACCTTGTTCGCATATTAAATGTAGTAATATCAGCTAATAAATTATCTTGCTCTGTTGTTATATTGATGCCAACAAGCTGAGCCAGTTTTTGTAAGTTATGAGTTGGTGGTGGATTTATCCCTTTATGCTTTAGATATAAACCTTTTAATAATTTTTCAATTACCAGATGGCCCACGAATAAAGACCACACAAAGTCTTTGCTCTTATATAGGTTTTCCATCGCTTGAAAATCTACCTCAGATGAGCTTACCCAATAATTTATAAGCTTTTCTTTAGTCATAAATTAAAGTTTTTAACAATTGATAAAAACGATTTTTCAATTTGCACCCTTCGTTTCACTCAGGGCAGGTTTTTCATTTTGCAATATTCTATTCTTCCTCCTCCGGTATCACCCTTGCAATGGCGGCTATCTTATCGTTTTGATTAAGCTTAATCAAGCGAACGCCTTGTGTGTTTCTTCCCATCAACCGGAGATCTTTTGCGTGCTGGCGGATGATCATTCCTTTACTTGTAATGATGACCAGATCGTCGTTGTCCTCAAGTTCTCTAATTGAAACCATTTTTCCATTCTTTTCGCTTGTCTTGAGAGTTCGAACACCCTTTCCGCCTCTTCGGGTAATCCTGTACTCATCAATTTCTGTACGCTTTCCAAATCCTTGTTCGGTTACTACAAGCACAGAAGCTTTTCGTTTTGAGACGATCATTCCGACTACGCGATCTAATTTATTCAACTTAACTGCTTTGACGCCGGCGGCATTTCTTCCCATATCTCTTACATCCGTTTCGCCGAACCTGATCGCCATTCCTTCATAAGTTCCGATGACCAAATCGTCGGTCCCCTCGCTCACTTTTGCTTCAATCAGTTTATCGTCCTTCCTCAGGTTGATTGCTATGATTCCGCCTTTACGCGGATTGTTAAAAGCATCGAGTTTGGTTTTCTTTATTAATCCTCTCTCTGTTGCCATAACGACATATTTGTTCGGATCAAAATCTCTGACAGAAACGAATGCACGGATGTTATCGCCTTTGTCTACTTTAATTAAATTTAAGATTGATCTTCCGCGGGTTGCTCTTCCTCCTTCGGGAATTTCATAAACTTTTAGCCAGTGACATCTTCCGTGATCGGTAAAAAGAAGAATATAATTGTGCGTCGACGCAATGAACATATGTTCTATGAAATCGTCCTCGCGTGTTGCAGCGCCAGTTACTCCTTTTCCTCCGCGTATTTGCCTTCGATAACCGCTGACTGGAAATCTCTTAATATATCCACTATGTGAAATAGTAATAACGACATCTTCTTCTGCAATAATATCTTCAATATTGAACTCAGTGTAATCTTTAATTACTTGAGTTCTTCTTTCGTCTCCATATCTTTCTTTTATTTGAAGCAGTTCTTCACTTATCATCTGCATTCTCTTCGTTTGGCTTGCAAGAATTGCACGAAGTTTTTCGATCAGCTTTATTGTTTCTTTATATTCGTCTTCTATCTTTTTTCGTTCTAATCCTGTAAGCCGCTGCAATCGCATATCGAGAATTGCTTTAGCTTGTATCTCGCTTAGCTTGAACTTTTTCATCAAGCCGGTTCTTGCGGCTTCAACATCTTTTGACTTTTTAATCAATTGAACAATAGCATCGATGTGGTCCAATGCAATTTTATAACCTTCGAGAATATGTGCACGCCTCTCAGCAGCATCGAGATCAAACTTTGTTCTTCTGACAACTACTTCGTGACGATGATCGATAAAATGCTGCATTGTTTCTCTTAATGTAAGAACGGCTGGAACACCATTTACAAGAGCAAGCATTATCACGCCAAACGTTACCTGCATGTTTGTATGCTTGAAGAGCTGATTCATTACAACTTCTGTTTGTGCATCGCGTTTCAACTCAATTACGACTCTCATTCCGTCTCTGTCTGATTCATCTCTAACATCGGAGATGTCGTTCAATTTTCCTTCACGAACTAATCCGGCAATTTTTTCAATCAGCGTAGATTTGTTTACTTGGTAAGGAAGCTCGGTGACTATAATATTTTCACGATTATTTTTTAGAGTCTCGACATTTGCTTTAGCACGGATTGTAAGCTTGCCTCTCCCGGTTGTATAAGCATCTTTTACTCCATCGTAACCGTAAATAATTCCGCCTGTTGGGAAATCAGGAGCGGTTATATACTTCATAAGTTTTTCGTTCGTGAGATTCGGATCTTTTATCAATGCAATCAAACCATTGATAACCTCCGTTAAATTGTGCGGAGGTATATTGGTAGCCATTCCAACTGCAATCCCGCTGCTTCCATTTATTAAAAGATTCGGAAGATAAGCAGGCATCAATGTAGGTTCTTGAAGACTATCATCGAAGTTTGGTGCAAAATTGACTGTATTCTTTTCTAAATCACGAAGGATTTCTTCTGAAATCCGTGAAAGCCGAGCTTCGGTGTATCGCATTGCCGCAGGTGAGTCGCCATCTACCGAACCGAAGTTCCCCTGTCCATCAACCAGGGGATAACGAAGTGAAAAATCCTGAACCATTCGCACCATTGTATCATATACAGCCGAATCGCCATGCGGATGATACTTACCAAGAACTTCTCCAACAATTCTCGCAGATTTTTTATACGCTCTGTTATAAGCCAGCCCAAGTTCATGCATTCCATAAAGAATCCTGCGGTGGACAGGTTTTAGTCCATCTCTAACATCCGGCAAGGCTCTTGCAACAATTACCGACATAGCGTAATCGATGTACGAGCCGCGCATTTCTTCTTCAATCGTTACCGGTACTATTTTTTCAAAAAGTGTCGCCATAAAAATCTCAAAAATTAAAAATCAAATTGTAAAATGTTTCCTAAAATATTTTTTGTGTACTAATGAATGACCTCGCAGCTTGCTGCGGGGTCATTCATTGGTTATTTCTTTAGACATAAATCGCATCCTTTTCTACTTCTTCGAGCAGACGCTTTCGTATAGTTGGTCTCTTTCTAATAATATCGACTCTTCTATTAAAAGCCTCTTCAAGAAACTCTTTTAATCTGAAAATCTTATCATATGAAGCAGTCCTTTCGACATAGAAATCTATATCACTCTCCTGATTTTGTTCATCTCTTGCGAACGATCCAAAAAGATAGATTCCTTTAACATCGAAATTTTCTAATAAGAAATTTTTCTTCTCCTTTAGAAATTTTAGTATGTATTCTCTATCAAGCAATGATTATACTTATTATAGATGAGCCTGCTCAAAAAAGGTGAATTTGTCATTCTGAAGGAGCGAAGCGACTGAAGAATCTGTTGATTTTATCATCTAAACTAAGATTCTTTGCTGCGCTCAGAATGACATTTGTTATTTTGTCAGCTTTTTAGATTCGGCTCATAGATTAAACATCCAGGTTTCTAACATACTTGGCATTTTTCTCAATGAACTTTCTTCGAGGTTCGACTTGATCGCCCATTAATATTTCAAATATCTTATCGGTTGCAGCAGCATTTTCAACTGTTACTTGCAAAATCGTTCGAGTCTCGGGATTCATTGTAGTTGACCACAGCTGCTCAGGGTTCATTTCTCCCAAACCTTTATATCTCGAAATAACTATTCCGCCGGGCAGCTTTGTTTCCATTTCACTCGCTTCTGTTTCAGCGACCTCTTTCAGTTCTGCCTCTTTTGCTTTGCCATTACCCTTTAACCGTTTTATCAGATCCTCTCTCTCTTTTTCATCATAAGCGTAGTATTCTTCTTTTCCTTTTTTAATTCGGTAGAGTGGGGGTTGAGCAATGTAAACTTTTCCTGCTTCGATCAAATCTCTCATATGCCGGAAGAAGAATGTCAAAAGCAATGTTCGAATGTGGCTCCCGTCAACATCGGCGTCTGTCATAAGAATGATCTTCCCATAACGTGCTTTTTCAGCATCGAAGTCGTCTCCCAATCCCGCACCGATAGCAGTAATAATCGCTCTGATCTCATCGTTTTCAAGTATTTTATGAAGCCGTGCTTTTTGCACATTTAGTATTTTTCCTTTGAGAGGAAGAATTGCCTGAAAGCGCCTGTCCCTTCCTTGCTTAGCACTGCCACCTGCAGAATCTCCCTCAACAATATAAATTTCGCAATGCTCTGGATCGCGGATTGAGCAATCAGCCAATTTTCCGGGAAGACTCATATCGTCTAATGCATTTTTTCTGCGGACAAGATCACGAGCCTTTCTTGCTGCTTCCCGTGACTCTGCAGCTTTAACGACTTTCTCGATGATCTTTTTACCAATACTAGGATTGTCTTCTAAAAACTCTGCGAGCTTTTCACCAACAAGCGTTTCTACTGCACTTTTTACTTCGCTGTTGCCAAGCTTGGTTTTTGTTTGTCCTTCAAACTGAGGTTCGGCAACTTTTATGCTTAAAACAGATGTAATCCCTTCACGGAAATCATCACCAAGCAAAGTTATTTTACCTTCTTTGATCAGATTATTTTTGTATGCATAATTATTCAATGTTCTGGTGAGTGCAGTTTTGAATCCGACTAAATGAGTTCCCCCTTCATGAGTGTTAATATTATTCACATAAGTGAAAATATTTTCCTGAAAGGAGTCGTTGTATTGAAAGGCAACCTCAATTGGTACATCGTCACGTACACCCTCGATATAGACTGTTTTATGTATTGCGTTTCTTGTTTCGTCGAGATATTTAACGAATTCGACAATTCCACCTTTGTAATGGTATTCTTCTTCTTCTTTGTTACGCTCATCCGTGATTTTGATTTTAATTTCTTTATTCAGGTAAGCAAGCTCCCTCATTCTCTCGGCGAGAAGATCGAATTTGAAATTAATGTCGTTAAAGGTTTTTGTATCGGGATAGAATGTAACTTTGGTTCCGGTTTTGTTTTTTGGCGCAGGTCCTATAATTTTTACTTTCGATAGAGGAATACCAATTTCATAGTCTTGAAAGTATGTTTTTCCTTCACGGTAGACTTCAACCTTCATCCATTCGGAAAGAGCATTAACAACCGAAACACCGACACCGTGTAATCCGCCTGAGACTTTGTATGTCTGTTTATCAAATTTTCCGCCGGCATGTAACATTGTCATAACAACTTCGAGTGCTGACCGCTTCTCAATAGGATGGATGTCTGTTGGAATTCCACGCCCATCGTCTTCAACAGTAACAGAGTTATCTTTGTGAATTGTTACGTAAATATTTTTACAAAAACCTGCGAGCGCTTCATCGATACTGTTATCGACTACTTCATTCACAAGATGATGCAATCCTCTCGAAGCAGTATCTCCAATATACATTGCGGGACGTTTACGCACAGCTTCTAATCCCTTTAACACCTGAATACTATCAGCACCATATTCCTCTTTTTTAACAACTGCTTTTTCTTTTGGATCTTTTTTCATTTTCGAAGCTTTTAGTTCTTTCTTGTTTGATCTCTTTATTTTTTTACTCGTCTTTTGGCTTGCCATAATTAAATTATTCTAATTTGTTTTACTACTTCCGTTTTAAAGAATTGATTTATTTTTTCTTTTATTTCTTCGCGCATCATAAAAAGTTCGTTCTTCCAGGATGAGCTTTCAACTTCAAGTATTAATGTACCTCTAAAAAAATATTTGGCCCTTGCGAATTTAGAAATATTCGGTCCAACAATCTTTTCAAATAGAAGTAACACGTCTCCTTTCTGAATGTTTTCAGAAAGCTTAAAATATTTAGCTGCCTCTTTTAATGCTGTAGCTAATGACTTTGGATCAGTTTGCATTTACTATTTTACCGTTTTTTACTTTGACTACAGAATCCTTTTCAGAGTTTTTTAACTCTGAAATATCTGTAAAATCTGTTAAGGTGATAAAAGCTTGTCCTAAATCACCCAAATGTTCGCTGATTTTTTTTCCTCTCGCTCTATCCAGGTCGCCAAATACATCATCAAGCAGAAAGAAAGGATTTTTATTTAGCTTATCCCGTAGATAGAAATATTCGGCAAAGCGTAAGGCAACCTGAAACGTTTTGTGCTGTCCCTGCGATCCGAATGTTTTCAGATCGATTCCGTTTAACAGAAACTTATAATCATCCCGATGTGGTCCTATAAGGTTAGTTGCGCGTCTAAGCTCATTATCGCTTTCTTCTTCAATAAGCCTTCTAAAATGTGATTCGATATCCGAATCTATCTCTTCTGAAATTGTTTGATAAAGAATATCGGGATTTTCTATTCCTTCCATTATAAAAGCATATGCCGATTCAACATAAGGTCTAAATTCTGATATAAATTGGATTCGGCTTTTAATTAATTTTGAACCTGTAATTATTAGTTTTTCGGTCCATACTTTCAACTCGTCAATAAGCTCTTGTCGATAGCTCTCTCTAATTTGAAAAAGGAGTGATGCTCTCTGCCGCAAAATCCTTTTATATTCAAGGAATTTTTGAAAATATGAGATGCTGAATTGAGAGATGATCGAATCAACAAATTTCCTTCTATCCTGAGGAGATTCTTCCGTGATCTTTGAATCCCTTGGTGAGAGCAGCACAACCGGATATCTTCCGATTATTTCCGAAGGACTCGTTACAAGTTTTCCATTCAAAGCGTATTGCTTTTTATTTTCGTTCACATCGTATCTAATAACCATGTTATCATCAATCAAATCTAATACGTTCGCTTTTATTTCATAAAATGTTTCGCCAAAATTTAACGTCTCCGTTTCGCTATTCGCAACAAAACTCTTTGTGGTTGAGATATAATGAATAGCTTCTAAAACCGTTGTCTTTCCCTGTCCATTTCCCCCAACGATGTAATTTAATCCCTCTGAAAAATTTAGAACAGTATTTTTGTGAAGCCGAAAATTCAACAAAGAAAGCGATCTTAAAAACATTTCAAGTGTTTAGTCTCATCGGCATGATCAAAACTAAAAGGTTTTCATTCTCTTCTTGAATGTTAGGTTCCAAGAGGCAAGCCCTTGTTGGATTGTTTAACTTAAATATTACTCTGTCTGTGCCGATTATTCTTATTACTTCGCTCACATAAGTTGAATTGAAAGCTATATCCATTGGAGTGCCTTGATAGTCACAAAGTATTTTTTCGTTTGCTTCACTTCCAAGGTCAATATTCTCGGCTGAAAGTGAAAGTATATCCTTTGTGATCGAGAATTTAACCTGTTTAGTTTGAGTACTTGTAAATAATGAAATTCTTTTTAGAACACTCGATAATTCTTCTTTTGAAGTTTCGAGAATATTATCGTTTTCTAATGGAATTACGCTTTCATAATTCGGGTATTGATCTTCAATTAAACGGGAAACGAAAACTATACTCCCCTGCTCAAGTCTGATCTGAGAGTCGTTGAAAGAAACTCTCACGTCACTATCTGTCAACATTTTCGAAACTACTTGCACAGCTCTGCCCGGTATTATTATTTTCTTCTCTATAGTATTTTGAATATCGAGGTAAGATAACTTAACGAGTCTGTGAGCATCGGTTGCAACGAATCTTAATTCATCAGTTTTTAATTCCATTAACACGCCAGTCATAGAAATTCGGGCTTCTTCTTTACTTACTGCAGAGTTTGCTGTGTCAAAAGCTTTTTTGAGTCGTTCAGTGCTGATTGTGAAATTATAAATTTCTTGAAATGCCGGTAAATGTGGAAAATCGGCAGCTTCTAAATACGAAATCTTAAAAACGCCAGTATCTGTTGTTACTTTTATCTTTTGATCTTTATCTGTACTGATTTTTATATCCGTATCGGTAAGCGATTTTATTGTATCGTGAAGAAGTCTTGCCGGAACTGCAATACTCGTTTCCTGGGCAGAAATAACTGGAATAGAGGTTTGTAAAGCAATTTGCATGTCAGTCGCATAAACCGAAAGCATGTTATCCTTAATCGACAACAAAAAATGCTCAAGGATTGGCATTGGCGACCTTGCCGGAATTATCGATACAACTTGATTTAATACTTTTTCGAATTCTTGTGTGTTTACTTTAATTTCCATTAGTATATTCCTTAAAAAGACTTGAAAATTTACGAAAATATTGTTTGCTTCTCAATTTATTTTCTTTGGGTAATGTTAAAAATATAGCCCAAGTTCTTTGAGAAACAGACGTTCTGCTTCTATACTATAATTAATTAGTTTTTTAAACTAATAATAGTAATAAGCACGTGGATTTGTGGATAATATGACATTTAGTCCATTTATCTAAGAAAATCGGTTGAATATTATCAACACTAAATTGTAAATAGAAACTCGTTATTAACATTTTCAAAAAAATCACTTTAATAAAATCTTTGTCAACAGGAGAAAAACATCATTCAACACAAATTAGACATCACTTGTCCACATATAATTATTTAAAATTTAGGAAGAAAAAACCCTAAATAAAGTGTTAACTGTTGATCTCTATTTTTCGTTGAATCGAATTTATAATTGAAACGAATTTTTCTTCGTTCAGCATCTCCTCAACAGATTGAATCGAATGAATAACAGTTGAATGATCTCTACCGCCAAAATGAAGACCGATAGTTTTTAGAGATGCATTCGTAAATTTCTTGCAAAAATACATCGAAATTTGACGGGCTCGAACAAATTCCTGTTTTTTAGTTTTAGATCTGAGCATGTCTTCAGGAATTTCAAAATATTGACTTACAGTCTTTTGAATCTGTTCAATTGTAATAGAAAACTTTCTATCAGTTGCGATTGACTTAACAACTTCTTTTGCCAACTCAAGTGTAATTTCTTTTCCTTCGAGAGAAGCGAGTGCTAAAATTTTTACAAGACAACCTTCCAGCTCTCTAATATTATTTGTAATGTTTGAAGAAATGTACTCAATAATCTCCGTATTGATCTCCAGTCCGAATGTTTCACACTTTTTCATGAGGATTGCAATTCGCGTCTCCAGATCCGGGGGTTGAATATCAACTGAAAGTCCCCAGTGAAACCTTGATATCAGTCTTTCGTCAAGACCGGATAAACTTTTCGGTGGTTTATCGCTTGAAAGAATTATTTGTTTTCCAAGTTGATGAAGACTATTAAAAATATGAAAAAATGTATCGGTTGTAGACTCTTTTCCGGCAAAAAATTGAATATCATCAATAATCAATACGTCAACCGTTCGATAGAAAGAGGAAAAATCATTAACGCTGTTTTTCCTAATGGAATCAACGTATTCCATTGTAAATTTTTCAGCAGTGGTATAAAGGACCCTTTTTACCTTAATATTTTTAAGAACAGAGTTACCAATCGCTTGAATGAGATGAGTTTTTCCTAAACCAACTCCACCATAGATAAAAAGAGGATTAAAAGAAGTTCCGCCAGGAGAATTTGCAACAGCATATGCCGCAGCTCGTGCTAATTGATTGCCTTCACCTTTAATAAAATTGTCAAAAGCAAATTTTTCGTTTAAATGTGTTTCAAAATTAGACGAATCAACTTCAATTGACCTTTCATGCGATGATGAAGAGCGAACATTTTTAATTTTTACAAAATTATTTTGCGGCTCAGTTACATCTTCGCTTTTTTTATCGTCAATTATATAAACTAGTTTAGCCTTTTCTCCAATTGAATGAAGTAACGCTTTTTTCAGTAAAGTGTTATAATGAACTTCGATGTATTCCCATGAAAAATCATTCGGAATTTTTACCGTGAGCGTATCATTGTTGAAATCAATCGGAATGATTGGCTCAAACCACGTCTTGAATGACAATCCACCAATGTGATCTTTAATGATTTGTACACAAGCTTTCCAAACATTTTGCGCCTCGGCAGTGTTTGGTTTAATGATTTCTTTTAATGAATTCTGAATCTGAGTTTGAATTTTATTCACAATTAGGGACGAAATTTTCTCTAAATAGTTAAAGAGCTTTATTTAATAAGTTACTTGAAACGAAAGAGTTTTCCACAAGATATCCACATAATATTGGACTCTGTAACTCGTTGTAAAATAAAGAGTTATACGACAAACATTGATCGTAATTTACAATGAGTTATGTGGAAATCGTTAATAAACTGAAAGTAAAATTTTGTGAAACATTTTCACAAAAAAAGTTTTCCACAACTTATTCACACAAAATGAAAGAACTTTTTCAACGAAAGATATTAAGAAAGAAGTCTGTTCAAAGCAAGAAATATTTTTTATTTAAAGCGAAAATATTTTCAAAAAAAATTTTAAGGCGAAATTATTTATTTTTTTATTACTCTTAACACAAATATCACTTCTTCAGGAGAAAAAATTCCTGAACAGAATCTCTCATACATTACAGGTTCGAGATTTATTAGAACATTCAGCCATTTTAGAGCCGGAAAATTTGAGACATTAAACTTCTTTTCTATAATCTCAAATTGAGCTTTACCTTCATAATTAGTTCTATGTTTAAGTTTCCACTTCTCGTAAAATTTTAATTTTTTATTTTCTATATACTCATAATTATCGAAGGTTCTAATTCCAAATGGAATTTTATGATCTGGGTCGCCAAAATATTTTGTATTTAGAAAAAAAGGGGCAAAAACTTTTATAATTCCATTTGGTTTGGAGATACGATAAAGCTCGCTGATTGAATGATGAAAATTTTCAAGATGCTCAAGAACGTGAGAGCAAAAAATCTCATCAAACGTATTCTCCTCGAATGGATAGGGAAATGAGTTTAAATCATGAATTACATTTCCGCCGTAATCAATAAGATCAACATTAATATAGCCCTCTTTCAAATCATATCCGCAACCGAGATTTAATTTTTTCATTAAGCGAATATAAAAATAAATGCTAAGA
This sequence comes from Bacteroidota bacterium, assembly GCA_018828505.1. Taxonomy (GTDB): domain Bacteria; phylum Bacteroidota; class Ignavibacteria; order Ch128b; family Ch128b; genus JAHJVF01. The sequence continues at coordinate 15,169 of JAHJVF010000319.1, forward strand.
TTTAGAAGAACTAGAATTTCAATCTGACAACAACAAGAGAAATATCGTCTGTTTGCTCGTGTTCTTCACGAAAGTTTTTTACGCCTCCAACAAGGTTGTTTAAAATTTCCGTAGCTGAATTGTCTCTGCTCTACAGATTTATGTAAGAAACATACGTGTATAAGTTAAGATTTGTTTGTATTTATGTGGTATAAGATTAAAAAATCGGTAGTAAATAATTACTTTGTGCGGGATTTTATTTATTTAATTAAATTGAAAAAAATCAAATAAGCAGGACTAAATTATGAACTTAGAAAATGGTAATGTAGCCGTAAAAATAGAAGAGGGAATTGCACGAATTACTTTTTCTCATCCTAAAAGTAACTCGCTTCCAAGCGATTTATTAAAAAAAATGACAAATAATTTTGCTCAATTAGGGAAGAATGACGATGTAAAAGTGATCATTCTTAAAAGCGAAGGGACTGGCGCTTTTTGTGCAGGTGCATCTTTCGACGAACTTGAATCGATCGACAACTTTGAAACAGGAAAAGAATTTTTTATGGGATTTGCACGCTTGATCATGGCGATGATCAAATGCCCCAAGTTTATAATTGCTCGTGTTCACGGCAAGGCAGTCGGTGGTGGAGTTGGTTTAATCTCAGCGGTGGATTACGCAATAGCTGTAAAGAATGTATCTGTGCGATTGAGCGAGTTTGCTCTTGGGATTGGTCCGTTTGTTGTTGCTCCTGCCATTGAAAGAAAGATTGGAATGAATGCTTTTTCTAGCATGACTATCGATACGGAATGGAGAGATTCAGATTGGGGATTGATGAATGGATTATTTTCGAAAGTTGTTAATTCGACTGAAGAGTTAAATTCATCTGTAGACTCGCTAGCAAAAAATCTTGCCGCACATAGTCTCGAATCAATATCACTGCTAAAAAAAATGTTTTGGACAGAAACAGAAGGCTGGAACGAACTTCTCGAGCAGCGTGCAGAGATTAGCGGGAAGTTGGTACTGTCTGATTTCACTATTAATGCGATAAAAAAATTTAAAGGAAGAGGATAATATTTCCACTAGTAAAATTCGTTATACCAATCATATCTGGGGAGAAAGGTAAATCAACAGAGCGGACTTTCACCGCTTATTATAACATCTGTTAGTATGGAATAGGTCCATTTCTTCTCTTAATAATCGGAGTAGCACCCCACCCGGGATGCTGGTTGTACAACTTCGAAGGAATAGTTATAATTGATAAGAAAATCCTTTAGTAAGATTATAAATAAAAGAAATTCTATTGCTATATAACAAAGCCAAAATTTTTTACTTCAAAAAATTAGGTTAGATATTGCTATCAATTAGGACATTGAGGAAAAATATTTTTACAATTGTCCGAAGGATCCTTTGGAGAGGAATAATATGAAAACAAAACAACAAATCGTTGCAAATTGGCTGCCACGTTATACGGGAACACCCATTGAAGATTTTGGCAAGTATATTCTTCTAGTAAATTTTAAAAATTACGTACGTTTGTTTGCCGATATTCACAATGTATCTATTCGCGGTAAAGACAAACCGATGAGCAACGCAACTGCAAACGGAATAACAATTATCGATTTCGGAATGGGGAGTGCAAACGCCGCAACAATAATGGACTTGCTTGGAAGCATCAAACCTAAGGCATGTTTATTTTTGGGGAAATGCGGTGGGTTGAAAAAGAAAAATAAATTAGGAGACTTGATTCTTCCGATTGCCGCAATACGTGGAGAAGGAACTTCGAATGATTACTTTCCAACTGAAGTACCAGCATTGCCAGCATTTAATTTACAAAAGGCAATTTCAACTACAATAAGAAATCATAAACGAGATTATTGGACCGGAACTGTTTATACAACTAATCGGCGTGTATGGGAACACGACGAAGAATTCAAAAACTATCTTCGTAAACTCCGATGCATGGCAATTGACATGGAAACAGCAACAATCTTTATTACAGGTTTTTACAATCAAATACCTACAGGCGCCTTACTGCTTGTATCGGATCAACCAATGACTCCCGAAGGAATAAAAACAGCGCAAAGTGATCTGCGTGTTACTAAAGAATTCCTCGAACTTCATCTTCGAATTGGAGTTGAGTCCTTAAATGAACTGATGAATGATGGCCTAACCGTAAAGCATCTTCGTTTTTGACAGATTATGAATTTGCATATGAGAAATTAGACATAGAAAAATGTCATAGATTGAAATGAAGCGATTAGTAATTAGCACTGCAAGGCCAAAAGTAAAATTTAGAAGAGGGAATTAAATTATCTTGAAGTTAAGCACACAATGGGCCACCTCTTCAATAGATCTGTGTTCATCGAAGAAAGAAAGAATCTTCTGTAGCACTCTATCCACAACCGCATCCGGGCAGGACGCTCCACTGGTTAGAAGTATATCAACTTTGTCTTTTTTTGGAAGGTAATTTTCCGTTTTGAATTCTTTCTTTTGATGGATGTTGAAATGGCTAATTAGCTTATCTGAAATAATTTTCTCTTCCGAAGAGACGAAGTAAGTTTTTATTTTCTGCTCACACAGCTCAACAATATGAGAAGTGTTTGAACTGTTGTATCCACCGACTACGATTGCAAAATCTGCAGACTGTTTTAATAATCCGTAGGTTGCTTCTTGATTATCGTAAGTAGCGTAGCAAAGAGTATCGCTTGTATCGGCAAAATGCTCTTTCAAGGTTTCTTTGCCGTATTTTTTAATCATTGTGGTTTTTAGACAATCGGCGATCTCTTGAGTTTCACTTGCGAGCATTGTGGTTTGATTCACTACACCAACTTTTGTCAAATTCTTTTCAACGTCGAATCCTTCCGAATATTTTCCTTTGAATATTTCATAAAACTCTTCTTTATTTCTTTCGCCTAGAATGAATGAACATAAAATTTTTGTTTCGTTCAAATCGCGGACGATAACTGAAGGCGCATTCTGGATGCTGTGTGAGAACGTCGCGCGCGTTTCTTCGTGATAATGTTTTCCGTGAATAATTATTGTGTAATCTTCTTTTCCAAGAGCCGCAGAACGATTCCAAACCTTTTCAACAAATGGACATGTTGTATCGTATGTTTCGACGAATAAACCAATCTCTCTCAATTTTCTTTCTACTTCGATCGTCGTTCCAAATGCCGGAATCAAAACAATATCATCTTTTTTTAATCCATTCCAGTCGATTAATTGTTTTCCGGATGTGTCCATAATAAATTGAACTCCGCGGCCTATCAGATCATTATTAACTCCGGGATTGTGAATCATTTCACTTAAAAGAAAAATTCTTTTATCAGGATATTCTTCAATTGTTTTGTATGCGATTTCAATTGCATTTTCAACACCGTAACAAAAACCAAAATGACGTGCAATAAAAAATCGAACCGGGCCAAAATCTAATTTAGTTGGCGAGACGTCTTTCTTCCTTGGATCAAAATCTTTCCGAAACTCTTTTATCTTCGAAATGAGACTGCTTTTATAGTAAAGGGGTATTTCAAACTTTTTCATAGAATCAAGTTTGTTTTAAATAACTATCACGATATTATACCAAAGTAAGGATTTTATTTTGGTAACTATCTCGCCTGCCTTCCGTCAACTGACGGACTATCGACATGGCGGGCAGGCAAAGAGAAGGGGCGTTTTCGCTCGATTTTTCAGGATCTCGCAAAATCCGTTCAGCTTTATGCGAAAGTTTCTCGGTTTCATTAAGCATCCAAATAAAGACGTGTGTATCAAGAAGAACTTTCAATTTTCACTTTCCCAATATTCTTGTGGTATTGGCATTTCGAAATCGTCGCTTGTCCAAATTTTTTCTTTAAATTGTCCAAGAATCCGTTCTTTTTTTTCTCTCGCCAAAGGAATTACCTTAGCGACCTTTTTTTTATTTTTGGTTAAAATTACTTCGTTACCTTCCTCCACGATAGAAAGTATTTGGCTAAGATTAACTTTCTTTTTGCTCAGATTTACAGTCTTTGTCATGTTAAACTCATTTTTATCTTGGATTAATTTAAGCCGAAATTTAGATTAAGTAAAGATATTCCGAGCTATTCTTCACCACGCATAAGCTTCCGGCGCTTGATTTCCGGGACCTGGCCAAATTTCGTCAAGCTTTTTCATAATCTCTTCAGAAAGTTTAA
>JAHJVF010000320.1 GCA_018828505.1 Bacteroidota bacterium
AGATTTATTTCTAATTTCTTGTCCAAATCTTAAATGCTTTTACGCCAATTTAAGTTTTTAAGCATTAAGTTGGAAATAAAAAACACGAAGTCAAAACATTAGAAACATTTTATCCAAGAACCTCTAAAATGTAAGAAATTATTTTCTCACACTAAACTTCCCAGATAAGTTACCAACCGTAATACTGAAATCGCCTGGCTCAATAATTCTTTTATTGTCTCTACCGATAAATGAAAGATGATACGGTGTAACTGAAAAAGTCACTGTTTTACTCTCACCGGGATTAAGATATACTTTTTCAAATCCTTTAAGCTGTTTAACCGGCCTCGAGACAGTTCCATAATGATCGCTTAAATATAATTGTACTACCTCTTTACCTGCTATTTTTCCAACGTTCTTAACTTGAACAGTAACAATTAAATTTTCATCGGGTGAGATTTCATTCTTATCAAATGTCAGATTGCTGAATTCATATTCCGTGTAGCTTAATCCATGCCCAAAAGCCCATTGGGGGTTGTAAGTATTTACGTCAAAAGATTCAATTGGTTTATAATCGTAGTGGACGATCCCATTTGGCTTTCTCGGATAAGTGATTGGAAGTTTACCGCTTGGATTTACATCACCGAATAAAATATCTGCAATCGCTATGCCTCCCTCCATACCGGGCAAAAAGCCAAGGAGAATTGCGGTCACATCCTTTTCAATCTTTTCAATCAAACGGGGTCTTCCCTGAAGCAATACGAGAATAACAGGTTTTCCTGCATTTATAATTTCTTTCGCAAATTTCAATTGGATTTCATCTAATGTAAGATCATCAATATTTCCCGGACTTTCACAATATGCATTTTCACCTAAGCATAGAATCACCGCATCCGATTTTTTTGCTTCGGATACAGCTTTTTTAATATTTATTTCTTTACCGAATGAAATGCCTTCAACATATTGCACGCGATTTTTCCCGACTTTATCTTTTATGGCTTCCAGAACAGTTTTTTTATCTTTTGGATAAAGTTTCTCCTCATTTCCCTGCCAGGTTATCGTCCACCCGCCGTTCATTACAGAAAGTAAATTAGCCGTAGGACCTGTGATGAGAATTTTTCTGTTTCGAGATAAAGGTAAAATTTCATTTTCGTTTTTTGTAAGAATAATCGATTCTCGAGCTGCTTCGAGATTTAATTCGGTGGATTCTTTGGAAGCAAACATTTCCTTTAACTCTTGCTGCGGATAAGGATTATCAAATAACCCGAGCATAAATTTTACTTTCAAAATTCTTGAAACAGCTTCATCAATTCTTAACATTGGCACGCTGCCTTCATTAACCAATTCAACTAGTAAATTATAAAAGCTGAAATCATATGGAACCATACTCATATCAACGCCAGCCATCACAGCCATCCGAACAGCTTCTTTCGGAGATTCGGCAACTTTGTCGCGGAAGTGCAATCTGGCAATATCTTCCCAATCTGAAACCACGAATCCTTCAAACTTTAATTCGTCTCTCAAAATTTCAGTTAAAAGATGATAATCTGAGTGAGAAGGAATTCCATTGACCTCAGAAGAATTTACCATAATTGTCAATGCCCCTGCTTCAATTCCTGCTTGAAACGGTGGGAGAAAATATTCTCTTAACATTCTTTCAGAAATCCACGCAGGTGTTCTATCGCGTCCGTTTATTGGGAAACTATAACCAACATAATGTTTTAAGCAAATAGCAAGTTTGTCCTTATTGCCGATATTTGAACCTTGAGCTCCTTTGATATAACTTTTCCCCATCTTACAAGCTAAGTGAACATCCTCACCAAAAGTTTCCCAGAGCCGAGGCCAAAGTGGTTGCCTCCCTAAATCCATTACCGGATAGAAATTCCATGGAATTCCAGATGCTCTCGTTTCTAACGAAGTGACGGCTCCAATTTTTTTTACCAATTCGGTATTCCAAGATGCAGCTTGACTAAGAGGTTGTGGGAATAATGTCGCTCCGAGGGCATAATTTGCACCATGAATTGCATCTATCCCGTAAATTATTGGAATACCAAGTTTTGTCTTTTTTGTAGCGATATCTTGAATTTTACTAATTATCTCATGCCAATAGTCAAGAGAGTGGGCTACATCGAAAACATTTAAAATTGAGCCGACATGATATTTAGTAATTGCCTCGTTGAGTTTGTCCTCATCCAACAAGTGTTTATGATCTACAGTCCCTTGAGTTTTTGAAACTGCTTGTAATGTCACTTGTGTCATCTGCCCGACTTTCTCTTCTAAAGTCATTTTCGAGATCAAGTTTTGAACTTTCTTATCAATCTCGCTCAACTGAGATTTTTGCTCATTGATGTTCCCGCCCAAGAATAGTAGTGATATTGCAATTATAAGAAATGCGATTCTCATTTTAACTTACTCGCTAATTATTTAATAAAAATTTTATTTAGCATTTAGCCATGTTGGAAAAAGAAAAACTTTTTTGAAGATTAGTTTAATAAAACAAATTTTCGAACATAGGCAAGATCATTCACCACAAATTGATATAGATAAACACCCGAGCAAAGCTGTGTATCATCTTTACTTACAGCTTCCCACGTAAACTCATGTAATCCAGATTCCACTGTTCTAAAATTCTTCGACTCAACTTTGTTTCCGAGTATATCATAAACATTAAATTGAATTTGTCCTCGGTTTGATACTTCATAACGAAACTTTGTGGTGCGATTGAAAGGATTTGGAAAATTTTGAAATACTTTAAAAGATTTTGGAAAATATTCTTCATCCAATAAACCAGTTGAAATACTTTCCACAATTATTCCGTTAATAAGTGGACGATCAATCAAAGCCGAAAAGTGAATGTCGAGAATTCCATCAGTAACGCTAATATTATTGAAAACTAGATCATAGGCGGTATTTTTTCCTACTTGAGCAAAAATGTCGATCGATTCCATTTTATGTGTCTTTTCGATCACCACATCAAACTTACGTGCATCCGCTTGATTAAAATAATTTTCACATGTCATTAGTATGACTCTATAGTTTCCATTCGGAACACGAATTTTATATTGAGCTAATCCGTGTCGTTCTGATCTGTAAATTGAATCTAAATCTGTTCCATTTATTTGTATTGATGAAGAAGTATGTGCAACTTGTCCATCTAAATAACCATATTCAGTGTTTACGCTCCATTCTTGATCGGGCAGAAATGCATGCGAAACTCCGCCACTTACATTTATTTTTATTGGAAAAGACAATTGTTTTGATTTTATGATCGTAACTGCTCTTGCTGACATCACGTTTGGAATCGGAGCTCGGTCTTTCACGTTCATTACGATCAGGTTGTATGTGTTGGCATAGTCAAATCCTGAAACGGTTAATTCAACACTTTTAAGATCGGCTCTTAATTTAACATTTGTAATTGTTACCGAAGGGATAATATAATTTGAGATAGTTTCTGAACTAATTAAATCTAACTCCTCGGTAAAGTTTGCGATGATTTTGTCATCAGTTATTCTTGCAGAAAGAAGTGAGGGTCCTTTCAAATCAACATAGCCAATATTTGTACTATTGGTTAAACATAGTATCATCAATCCATCTTTAAAAATTACGTTTTCCTGAATAAAATCGGAGTTATTTCCACCCCATGTGTGAGTTGCCTTTTCCCATCTTGATTGATCCCATGAATCAAAGTTGTCTGTCCAAACATGTGTAAAATTGTTTCCGGTGCCATAGTTACCTGATCCGGGCGTGTATGAATAATAGCTCACCCAATCATAATAAGCGAATGCAGGAAGAACATTCGGATCCCAAGACCCAACCCAATTCGGATATTCGGGGATCCAAATATTCATCATTATCTTTTGCGCCCGGTTGAGAGTTTGAATGTGTGCACCTGTCTGACGATAGACTTCCGTTCCATCTATAAACCAAGCTACATACGACGGAGTCCATTCAAAAGCATAAACATGAAAATCCAAGTGTGGATTAAAGTCAACGAACTGATAACGAACGTGATTAGCTTGATTTGCAGTTATTGTATTGAACTGGATAATGTCCAAATACCTCCCCAGTATTTCAATGTCTATTTCATTCCATTCACTTAGGTTTGAAATTTCATGGTATGTAAAGAAAGATGAAAGCATTCCCTCGCGGTGTGCGGATTTAATTTTTGCCTCAAAGCGTCCATAAACGTATGCAGTTTTTGTTCTTAATTCTGCACCTTTAAAATCTTTTGAGATTGACAACATTGGTAACAACAGAACCATAAATAAATAAAATATTTTCTTCATTTCAGGTTCTTTCTTTCAGAAGGAGTAATACTGACATAATTCGAATTCAAAAATTAATCCCTAATGTAAACTTCTGTATATTTTTCAATCTTCCAAAATCTTGATATGCATAATCTAATTTTATTGCAAGATTCCCAACTATAAATTGTTTCACACCAAAGCCGAGCGTGAATGACTCCTCTGAATCCTTTAAGAAGAGAGATTTATACCCGCCTCTTATCGAAAACGCTCGATAGAAATTAAGTTCTGCACCAAAATTCACACTTTCATAATTATCGCTTGGATGCATTGCATCTAAAGCAAGTATTAAATCATAGTTCGCAGTTTTAATTGGACAGTACGCCACGCCAACACGGAAATTCAAAGGCAATGCCCATTCGTTTGTTTCTAAATAAGCTGGAATTTTATCATTGTTTCCAGTGCCTTCCGGGTCTAAATCATGAAGAACGAGGTTCGAGTTTCCCAATAACTGCATCTTGGTCCCAAAATTAGAAATTGACATTGCCAAAATCATTCCATCAAATGGAGTAACATATTGCACACCCATATCAATTGCAAAAGCCGTGGCATTCATTTTCCATATCGATTGATAAACAAATTTAGGATTAAAACCAATTGAGAATCGATCTGTTAGATTAATAGCATACGCAAGACTTATCGCCATATCATTAGCAGTGAAAACTTCGCCTGTTCCATTAGGTTCTTCTATGGTAGTTACTTTCATATCTCCATAATTCGAGACAGTAAAGCTCAATCCAACGGTTCCAATGTCACCAAGCTTATAAGTTGCCGCGAGGAAATTATAATTTATTCCCGCAAACCAATTGGTGTGATCGAACATAATTCCAATGCCATCTAATTTTGCTAATCCGGCAGGATTCCAAAAAATTGAACTTGGATCGTCAGATACTCCAACAAAAGCACTTCCCATAGCAGTGGCTCTTGCGCTCTGGCCGATCGATAAAAATTGAGCTGCAGTAGTTCCTTTCTTAGAAACATCGGAAATAAATCCTTGTGAAAAAATCATCGAGTTGAATATTGTTATGCCTAAAACTGTGATAATTAATTTTGTCTTCATTTTTATCTCCGCTATTTAATAAGTGCAAATTTGCCAATGTGTTCGCCGATACCTGTGGCTTCGACATGATAAACATAAACGCCATAGGCAGCATCCATACCGTCTTCGGTTACTAAGTTCCACGACAAGGTTCCATCCATTGCATTCGAATCTTTTTGTAGAGTTTTAACCAAAGCTCCGGCAATTGTGTACATTCGTATTGTACATTTGCTTGGTAAATTGATAAAATCAATTTTTCTTTCTCCTCTTCCCGTTGAATTTAAGTTTCTTCTTTCCCAAGAAGCGGCTCCTAAATAAGGATTCGGGACAACACTGATTTTACTCAATAGTTGTTTAGCTAAACTCAAATCAACTGAAACGGGTTTTGTCGCGAAAATAAAGTAATCGCCTGTTTTAAAGGACTTAGTCGTTTTAATAAAATATTTATCCCCAGCTGCAGGTTCAACTGGTGTTATACTTGGATTAAATGGTTTATTGTAGAGTACATTCCATGTAATTCGGGAATTAGCTACAGAAGGTGTTCCTACAAACTCTAATAACTGAATAACATCTCCAAAACTGAGTGCCCCGGATTTATCATTATCTCTCACAGCAACTTTGGTATATGCGCCGTTAGTTTTATTTAACACTCTGAAATTAATTGGAAACTTCGTATAAAACGGAGGAGCATGAAAATAAGATGTATCTACCGGTGAATCAGAAAACTGGATCTCATAATCGTATGGCCATAACACTCCTTTTGAGGTTGTATCTCTCAAAACCATAATATTTAAATTACTCTTTCCAACTGCCCATCCGGATGCAGTATCAATTACCGAAATTACAGTGTCGTTAATTACGGAAATAACCATACCATCAAATGGTGCACTGAACCGATTAGCTCCGATAAAAGTTGTGTCTAGGTTCTGTAGAAGAGTATCGGTAACGCTCTTATAAGTTCTTATGATATCAAAGGATTTTGTGGCATAAGTCGGTAACGGAGTCGTAGATTTAAAAAGCACTTTATATTGTGCACCATCTTTAATTTCTGAAGGATTCAGCACATTAATTTTTAATGATCCGGTGCCAACACCATCAGCAACTCTCTTAGTATCTCCGAGAATTTCAGGGGGGATATATCCTGCCGCTGCCGCATTAGGCGTAACTACGGCACAATTGATATCAATAAATTGAACATTCCCGGCAAAATCTTCTGAGATTATTTTTATACATTCAGTGGGTTGTAATCCTGTTGTGCCAAAATTTGGGTCACCCATATCGTACGAAACTAAAGCGTAGTAATAGCGAACTCCATTCTTAACGTCTGTGTCGATAAAAGAATGTTGAAGTCCGGTATCGTCACCTCTCCAGAAACGTGCTCCATTTATTCCAACAGGATCCGGCCCTTTGATCCCATCAACTAAATCAAATTGCGCAATCGGTTTCCAATAACGTGGGGTACCTTTTGAATCAGTTATTATTTTAATATCATTAAACTCTGCTTCAGTGCTTCGATATACTAGATATCCTTCAAAATCTTTTTTATAACCCAACCTTGGATCATTTTTTTCAAAACCTAAAAATGGGTCCCTTGATTCTTCTGCAACTTTATCCCAGTATAGAAATACTTTCCCATCTCCTGGAACCGCAGTTAAAGTTGGTTTTAGCGGAGGTTTTGAAAAATTATAATTTGCATTGTATATATTTTGTACTGTTTCTTTATTGAAGATAATATCATTCAAGTCGTTTCCGAATACGAGAACCATAGAGAATCTTTCGCGTAATCCCTTCTCAAGCGGGAAAGGTCCTGAAGCAAATACCATGCTGATATTTGCTTTTTGAAGCAGTGTATCAAAATTTAAGTAATTCATCTTCAACCACATTGACTCATCGTCTTTTGGCCAGCCACCGCCGGTTCCTCCTTGACCTAATCTGTAAAGAGCAACAGAGGTTAAACCGATTTGATCAGATTCATCCTTATCAGTAAAATCAAAATTTGGTTCGCCGAATGTGGGAAGTCCATCACCTTCACCCTCATCAGGGCCACGGTATTGAGGATCCCAGGGACCGACACCATCTCTTCCGAGATCGTCATTTAATGGTTCATTTTCTGCTCTATCCCATTTGCCGTTTCCGTTTAGGTCCGTATAAGGTTTCCAGTCGCCGTCGTTATCAATACCATCGTCTCTTCTTTCATCAATCATCCCATCCTCATCATCGTCAATACCATTTAAAGCATTACCTGGACTTTCGAGATAAGCATAACCGTAATATCCAGTTTTCCATCTATCCGGAGTTCCAAAACCATCACTGTCATAACAATAAGCTAGATCAAGCTTTTTATCAAATGAAGCATTATCATCTTCTGAATCAGCCGTGCCACCCACACCTGGATCGGTATAAAAACCAAAAACTGTTGTTGGATAATCAAAATCCGATATATTTACAATGTCATAATGCCAGAAAATAATGTCTTCAGCGAGAACGTGCGACCATTGGAATCCTCTCACTTCAACTCTTAATCCAAGCCCTGCCCGTTCACGATCGGCGGAAATCGGAAAATATAACCACGGTGCACGCGAATGTTCTTTATCCTTCGAATCATCCATCACAAAGAATGTTTCGAAGTCCGAATTCATCACACCGCGGCCAAAATAACCATACCAGAATCCATTCCAATCCGATGTTAAATCAAGAGCTTTAGGCCATACCTTTGGCCAAGATTTTGGGTCAGTGTTAATTGCAGGTTTCTTAGAAGAAGGGTCGATATAACCAGGGACTGGCTCTAATCCCCAAATTTCACCAGTCACAGGATCTTTGTCCATCCATTCACGATAAGAAGTTATCAGCGGGTGTATCTTTTGCTTATTTCCCGGTGCAATAATTTCAGATGCGATCAAAACACAGACTCCATCCAGATAAGAATGACCTGTCCCTTTCGGCCATTCTCCGGAAGGTTGGTGAGGCCACTGCCCAACTTCACCATTGTTATAAAAAAGTGTTCTGATTAAATTTCCATCCATTAAACCTTCTCGCCGGAACTGGATATGACCTTTGGGATCGTCACGGTAAAGTTGAACTTGCCGCGTTGTAGTTTGAGCAAAAGCTGTTAAAGATGAAACGACAATTATTAATAATTCAAAAACTATTTTTCTCATTAACTTTACCTCCATTATCACTAAAATGAGAATCCAAAACCTACACGTATTTCTCTTGGGGCAGAGTACATACCAGGGTTGTTTACATATTCATCAATTGTATTAATTCCGATTAGCTCCCCAGCGTATTTTATATTCAAATCAGTCGACGCACGACCAGTACTTGCATAAATGCCGTACTCATTTTTTATATCTAACAAGTTATAAATCAGTAAAAATGTATTTAGCTTTAGTCCAAAAACATCGAAACCTTTTTCAGCTCGGAGGTCTAAATTATACGTCCAAGGTTTTAATCCCCCATTTTCGAATCGAACACCTTGAGAAATTCTAATATCTTCGGTATATGGCCAACCGGAACCATACTGAAACACAAAACCTAAATTCCAATCACCAGGATCCCCCACGGTTACTGAAAGATTTAGAGTATGTCTTTGATCCCAATCGAGCGGAACAACTTTTTTTGTTTCCTCAATCGGAGGACTGGTTTGGTTATTATTGTAAACGGAATAAGGATCAGAAGCATTTCCCTCAGCGATCTGAAAAGTGTAATCGACTTTGAAACCAAAATAATCAGCAAATCTTTTATCAAGGGTTACTATCAACCCCCTAACATTTGCATAATCTCTGTTAATAAAACGCGCATATTTAAATCCCTCGTAAGTATTAACTATTTCCATACCCAGCCAATTTCGAATGTCTCGATAGTACAATGAAGTATTTAACACAAAATTTGGAAATAAAACTTGTTGCAATCCGATTTCATACATAATTGTTTTCTCTACATTTAAATCTGGATTACCCATAATCGACGAAAGTGAAATACCAGGAATGACAATAAAATCAGGATTCTGATAAAGATTTTCAAAATTGGGAATTTTGAAGAAATGACCGTAGGAAAATCTGAGTATTCCCTGATCAGTAATTGGGAAGGATGCGCCAAGCCGAGGGCTGATCTGGAATTTAGATTTTGCATTAACGAATTCATTATATCCGTGAAAATTTGGATTCTTTGTCGGATTCTGTTTATCTAAGGGCAATTTTGCATCCGGATTAAAATAGTCGAATCGTATTCCAGCGTTAATGATCATTATATCATATTCCATCTTATCTTGTATATAAGCAGAGATTTCATAAGGTTTTCGTGTATATAATTGATTTGATCCACGTTCTGAATAGACTCCTTCATTTGGATAAGCAGGTGTGAAAATTTTATTTCCGGCAGAATCTGTTTGATCTTCAGTGAGATTAATTAACTCTTTCCAATGATTAAAAATTTCGTGCAACCTGCTTTCGATACCAACTGATATCTTATGCTCTTTTGATATTTGAGATGATAAAGCCCATTGACCAATAAGAGTATTTGTATATCGTTTGTATCTGCCCCCTTGGTTTCCACCTGACCTAAAAGTATAATTTGAAATTGCAATACCCTGTCTAGGATCAACATATCTTGAATCGAGTGTATCTTCATATAAATATCCTTTATAATCATGCCTATTATATGAAAGCTTGAACGTTTGAAAAGTTTCTTGAGAAGGATAATGAGCAAATTGCAAACTGTGAATCCAATTGGTTCTGAAATGATTCATAATTCCATCAGGCGTCCAAGAAAAATAATGATCGTAATACTTGTTAAAATTGTCGTCCCAAATTAATCCGTAGCTTACATTAAATTTTGAACTAGAATAACTCAGTTTTCCATTTAATGAATATTTTCTATCCGGATTCATTCGAACGAAAGCACCATCACCAGTATTCTGTGGGATCCAAATGGATTTATTTAGGGGATTAGGAAACAAAGGGACGTCGTCCCAAACATTATAAACTCTTCTCCCGAATAAGTAACCATTATTATCATAGTAGCGACCAGTTAAGAAAAACGTTAAATTATTAACAATCTTTGTTGGTCCGCTAAAAGTAAATTGAAGGTTCCTTGTTGGGATTCGTTCGATTCGATCTAAATTTCTAAAAATACCAGTATGACTTGTGACATAATTCCCGACATAGGCATTAACCGAAGCTTCGTATTTATTTGATCCGCTTTGTGTAACAATATTAACAACTCCGGATAGAGCTTGACCGTATTCAGCGTTAAATGTTCCGCTAATTACTTCCATCTGTCGGATTGAAGTATTTTCGATTTCAACTCCGAAGCCGCCGCTAAATGCATCAGTTACGGATACACCATCTATTAAATAAGCGACATCGTTCGAACGACCGCCTCTAAAATGACCTCCGATAACTCCAGCTTGCAGATTAACAATTTGATTGATGTCTTCAACAGGCATCATTTTAATCTCAGAAGATGTTACAGTCGCAGAAGTTGAAGTTAGATCTCTTTGCACTAAAGGTCTATCAGCAGTAACAATAACGTCCTGACCAAGTTGAATAACAGTCGATTTTAATTTTACGTTAAGTTTAGTGGTCAAGTCAATTTTTATTAAAACTTTTTCATAAGTTATTTTTTGATAACCTACAGCACTAACGATTACGCGGTACTCACCCGGTGGAATATTATTGATATAATAGTAACCGTTAAAATCAGTTGCAGCACCAAAGAATGTTCCTTCAATGATAACATTTGCCCCGATTAAAGCTTCACCCGATTCATATTCGTGTACGTAACCGGATAACTTTCCAGTTGTACCTGAGAACCCAACATTTACGAATAAAGCCAAGAGCATCATAAATGAAGAAAATATTTTAAATGAAATTATTTTTTCAATATCACGCATGACCACTACCCATGAATTTTTCTTTATGAATAATACAAATGATTCTAAGAAATAAAAGGCACAGCGAAATTGTAACACTGTGCCTTTTGAATATTATTTCAAGAACATCATCTTCTTTATACTTCTGAAAGAACCGGAATCAATACTGTAGAAATAAATCCCGCTTGATAATTTTGAAGCGTCAAAATTAACTGAATATTTTCCAGGATTTTGATACTCGTTGACAAGTTCCGAAACTTGCCTACCCAAGATGTCAAATACTTTAATGGAAACATTTCCAGGTTTTTCAATCGAATAGGCAATAGTAGTTTTGGGATTAAATGGATTCGGATAATTCTGAGATAAATTATATGTATATACATTAGTAATGTCGTCTTCAACACCAACAGGATCCCATAAATTACCGATCCAAGTGTATAGCCATCTCGATACATCGTTCCAGGATTGATCTTCATTGTAAGGTGAATATGTCATGATTCCTTCTCTTGAACCTGTAGCGTCGGCGTCATTGATTGAAAAATCGAGTGGTAATCTCATACCTTCAAGCGGGCTGAAAAGATTATCGCCGCCTCTTTGGGCAAGTGAAGAGAATGGGATCTTTGCTTCGACTACATAACCCGTTGGGAATTTTTCTCCCCAGAAATAATTTGTTCCAGGGACTAAAAGACTGTCCCCTCCGGTTAATCCGTCTATCATTGCTCTATCTTTAGCGAATCTTATATGATAATCCGGTTGAGCCCCGCGTTTATATGAGGTGTGCGGTTTTCCATGCCAATTGTAAAGACCAATGAATATATCCGGCGCATCATTTAAATAAGAAGATAGACTTGGATTAAAACTAACTATATCATCTTCGACATCAAATGCGATGTACATGTTACTATTATCCATAGCAACATAGGCTTTAACAGCTAAATCTGCATCCCCGCTTATTTTAGTATTTGTTACTACATAAGCATTGCCCTCAGAAAGGTACATTCTTATTGGTTGGACTCCTGACCACTCGGAAAGATCTCCGTCAGCCTTAAAATTCGTAGGAGGAGTTAGCGAAATTGTTCGCACACCTTTTGCTGTATTTGTTATGGGTGATGTTAGAATTGTTGGTAGAGAAACATTCCCTGCTTTATCGGTACATGTTATTGCATAATAATATCTAACCGATTGATTGGTATTTGGTGCCCTCAGTAAATGTTCAAAAATCTGAACTCCTTCAGTAACCCTTAATTTTACAACTTCGGCCCAATTCAAATCTGTAATTGGATTTTTACTGTAATAAATATCATATCTCTCACCCGATTCACCAGGGACATCAATCCAGGTTATTAAATTTGTAAATGTTCCGGATACAACTTGAAATCCAGTAACCTTATCTGGTGGAGTATTGTCAGTTTCTCTTATTCCGGTTGGAATTAAAAGATCGAATAGTACAGTACCCTTTGAGGTTATACCTTGGGGTCCATTTGGATTACCCGAGAACTCAAATTTAAATCCGGTAATTTTATTCAGATCAAGCAATCCATTTCCTGTATAAGTTTCCCAGCCTGGGATGATAAATCCATCAGTAGGTAACGTCCATGGATCTCCACCCATTTTGCTTACAAGAGGGATTTTTATCATTTGCCAGTCTGATGTAGTGTCAACATTTATATTTACTTGATGGTACCATTGTTCATTAGCACCCTCGCTGGCATCGAATAACATACAACGAAGAGTTACTCTTCCTGCAACCGATGCCGCTGTTTGAACCTTTAATGCCACAAGCAGATGGGTCCTAGCAGTTAAATCGGGTAAAAAAGTTCCTGCAGAAAGATTACGGGTGAAATTAACATAGCCGCCCCAGCTTTGAGACATATGGACCTGCCAATCAACCTTTAATGATGAGTATCCTTCAAATGGGCTCACAGTGACATCTGTGAAGTTAAGATACCCTTGGTTACCAGGGTCCCATCCCATTAAATCTTTAACAAAAAAGTTGTTTACTGCCGTACTGTCGAAAGTGGTAAGTGGAGCATAACGGAATCCGATCAGTTCCAATTTATCCCATAAAACAACTCCCGATGCTGTACCCTGACTTGGAATGCCGGGTGTTGTCCATTCAATACTATAACCGACAATTTTATCGAGATCGAGTTCTCCATTGTTCATTTGACCACTCCAGCCCGGTAAAGAAAATCCTTCGTCGTTTGGTCCACCACCAGCACCTCTATCGACTAAAGGAATTAACAGTTCATTCCAACCTGGTGCAGCATCGTAAATTCCGGCTTTCTCGAAATACCAGTCTTCGTGATCGTCTTGATTTGCCCAATAATTTGAAGTACCACCTGCTTCATGCAATTTAAAGCGCATGTTCACTAATCCCGGTTTTGAAGAGGGTGTTTGAGTATAGTACCTTATTCTCAAATGGGTACCAGAAGAAAAATCCATATATGTTGCATCTTGAGTAGGAGTTAAGTGCATCATCTGGATAAACCCACCCCATGATTCAGTACTATGTACCGTCCATACACATTTCAATGCTGCATTACCATGAAACGGTGCTGGATTTGAAGTGTTATCTGTTAAAATAACTCCTCCTGTTCCGGTTCCTAATCCCGGATTAATTGGAGGGTGTAAAAAGAAAGAATCTCTGGCAACTGTTTCAAACCCATTTATTATCCACTGGGCATTGAGGAACGTTGCCGAAAAGAATAGTAGAATTAAGACAAAAAATTTTCTCATAAAAAATTTCTCCTTTTTGTTTTGTTTATGGATTTTTGATTTATTATCAATCTGTTATTTTTCATTACCATAAGATTTATCCTAATAGTCCCCAAATACTGATTATTATAAATATTAAGAGTGCAGAGAAAGTTAAATTCAATTTAATATTAGCAGCACCATCCATACTAAATGATCTACTGACAATTATTTGCTTAAAATTTTCAATCAAAGTATAAGTAGTTTTCGATTTTCTTGTTTCTGAGGCAGATTGAGTCAAATAACTGATCGTAAAAATTAAAACCGTTGATACCACAAATAAGAGAATTGCAAAATGCAGATAATTAATCTTCACAAAAGTTAGGAAAATTGGATTCTCAACATTAGCCGAATCAACAAACATTTCAATAAATAATTTTGATAATCCAAGCAACTCACCAATTACCAAAGTCCAAACTGCCCCTTTCGCATTAACTTTTTTACTTAATAACCCAAACAAAAATACTGCGGTAATTGGAGGGCTCAAATATGCTTGTAAACTTTGCAGATAAACATAAACCTGATTTGCGATTACTTTAACTAACGGCACACAAAAAATAGCAATCACAACTGTAGCTGTTGTTGCTAACCTGCCAACCAGAACTAATTTTCTTTCAGAAGAGTCAGGATTCTTCAATTTGTAAAAATCATTGGTAAATAAACTGGCTGTACTATTAAATACACTTGCAAGTGAGGACATGATAGCTCCTAACAAGCCAGCAACAACAACACCTTTTAATCCCATTGGCAAAATATTGCTAGCCAGAAGAGTAGGGTATGCTTCATCTCCCTTTACCTCCGGGAAAATCGCAACTGCAATCAAACCCGGCAAAACGAGAATAAAGATAGGAGTGATCTTTAAAGTTGCCGCTAAGATTGAGCCTCTACAAGCATCATTAACACTACGAGCACTCAATATACGTTGAACAATAAATTGATCTGTGCACCAATACCAATAAGCTAAAATAGGAGCGCCGAAAATAATCCCTGTCCATGGAAAATCCGGATCGTTAATAGGTTTAAACATCTGGAAAAAATGTTCAGGTAATTTTGCCGTAAGACCGCTGAATCCACCAACATGATTTAATCCAAAAACCGTTAAAATCAAAGCACCAAGTATGATTAAAATTCCCTGAATCACATGTGTCCTGATTACAGCCGAACCGCCGCCGATAACCGTATAAATACCTGTGATCAAAATGATGATGATTGCCGAAGTATAAATATTTAAACCAAAGATTTTCTGAAATAATAAACCTCCCGCAAAAAGTGTTACTGTTATTTTAGTAAAAATATAAATAATGACAGAAGTGACTGTAAAAATTTTTCGGCTTTTCTGATCATATCTTTTACCAAGGAATTCCGGCATGGTAATTACACCTGATTTGATATAAATTGGAGCTAAAAACCACCCAAGGAAAATGAGGATAAAAATAGCCATTAATTCAAAATGAGCAACCGCCAATCCCCTTGATGCACCAGAACCCGCCAAACCAATAAAATGTTCACTTGAAATATTTGTTGCAAAAAGTGACAAACCGATTGCGATCCAACCTACATTTCTCCCAGCTAAAAAATAATCTGATGTTGTCCTATCTTTTTTCCCAGAAGAATATAATCCTACACTAAGAATTAGAACTAAATATAAAAATAGAATTATACTGTCAATTAATTGAAAACTAATACTCACCAGTGTATCTGTCTTTATTTATATTAAAGCACAAATAATGCCAGGAATGACTGTAAAGAATAGATTTTTTTGAGTTGATTTTATTGAAATTTTACATCAAACAGATATTCAATTATTATCTTAATAAAAACCGATTATTAAATTGATAATGATGGTCAGGTTATTTCAAAACGATCATCTTCCTCATATCTCGAAATGATCCAGCTTTTAATTCGTAGAAATAAACGCCGCTCGCTAATTCGGAATTCGGAATGCGGAATGCGGAGTTATGAATTCCAGCTTCTTTAACTTCATCAACAAGTGTTGTCACTTCTCTACCTAAAATATCATAAACTTTCAGTGTTACATGACTTTGGATTGGTAACTGCCAACTGATAACGGTTGTAGGATTGAATGGATTAGGATAATTTTGATAAAGCTTATTTGGGAAGAATGTATCTTCCTCACCTGAAACACCCACAGTTTTAGTAACAAACTCAAAGTAATTGATATTGAATCCCCCGAAAAAAAACACTAATTGCAGTTTATGTTCGCCTTGAGGCAAATAAACATTTTCTATAAAAATATCATGCCAATTTTGCCAACCGCCAGTTGAAGGAATATCTATAACAGGTGTAATATTGATTGAATTTAATCTAAAGAGAACTTTACCACCACTTTGATTTGCTGCCGCTCTTAAAACAATATCGTAAGTGCCAGAGTGATTAACAGTTACTGTATAGTTCAACCATTCGCCACTTTCAATCCAACCAACATTATAACCATTGCTTATACCATCGCTGCATTTTTCAATATCAACTCCATCGTTCCGATATGACCATCCGCTGTTCCAGGTAGAATTACTTCCGCCAGTATTCTGATATGTATTATCTTTATAAGCATAGTTAATCTTTCCCAAATCATAATCGGTTGCGAATATTAATCCGGGAATATTATGTTTCATCCAAATTTTGGTTTGGTCGGTATATGGCTGACGCATCAGTGCATCGATAACGTCAGATTGAATTATACAATTATTTATTGCTAATTTTTTTGCCTGATTTACCAAAGCATTGGTTGCATAAGCCGCAGTTGGTTTTGGACCTTGTCCATTCCAATAATTTAGCAATACTTGGTATTCGGGGGTTTTCACTGCGGAAAGTGGTCCCGAAATGGATTCAATTTTCTTGTGAGGCCACCATGCCCATCCTATTTTGTTACTATTCATTAATTGAATGCATTCTGTAAACCACACATTTGAATTCTCCCCGGATTCGCCCAACCAAAGGGGTACATTCGTTGTCTCCCGCAAATTGAGCAAATACTGAATCGCCCCAGTAGTATTTGAATTCCAATATTTGTGAAAGCTATAAACCAGCTTACTATCCCATGGAGGTGTAAGTCCGCTGAAATCTGTTGCAAACCAATTTCCCTCAATAAAGATTATATGATTTGTATCGACTGATCTTATTGCATTTGTAATTTGAATATACAAGTTCCTTAATGGAACGTTGTTCGGACCCAGATCCCATTTAGGTTCATTCAACAAATCGTATCCAGCGATCCATGTTTTATTGGAATATCGTTCCGCAATTTTTTTCCAAATGTTGACAGTCCTTTGTTGATTTGCCACACTCTCCCACAAAGATGGATACAACGGATTATAATCACTGATTGGTTCATCGCTTTGCCCACCGGGTGCGGCATGCATATCCAATATGAGATAAAGTTGATTACTTCCGCACCAACTTAAAACTGAATCGATTATACCAAAACCATAATCGGAATAAACATCTGGAGAATCCGGATGCGTTAATATCGCATAATGAAATGGGAGTCTAATAGAATTAAATCCCCATTCAGCGATTTTATCGATATCCCCTTTTGTTACATAGTTTTTATAATATTCGGTATAAAATAGTTTGCTATTTTCAACTCCGATTAATGATTCAATTTTGTTTCTAATTTCAGTTTGGGAATTTGCAAATCCCGACATTTGCAACATATAACCCTCATGCAGTAACCAACCTCCCAGTCCGATTCCTTTAAGAAGTATCTCCTCCCCGGAAGATTTTACAATTTTTTTTCCATCGATTCTTAAATAACCTTGAGAATAACTATTATAGTTACAGATGAATAATTGAATAAGAATTAAGGTAAATAAGATAACTTTTTTCATAAAAGCGTTTGTAAATTTTACAATCTTCTGCAAAAATTACGCCAAGTTTGAAAGTATTTTTTTCTGAATATATTACTTATTTTTGGATAGGGAAATTCCAAAAGGAACAGTTATTCCAGTAAATTTATTAATATGATAATTCAAATCATTTGAGGCCTAATTCTTTAGCCATCCGATAATAATTCGGAGGAGCTAATCCAAGCTTTTTAGCGGCTTCGGTATCAGATTCAGAATTATTTCTGACAAATGTAAAATATTTCGCGCGAAATTCTTTTTCGATCTCCCTTAAGGGGATTATTCGTCCATCATTTTGTAGAGAAAAAACTTCTTTACTTTCTATGATAAGAGGCGAATCAAAAAGACTCACAGCCATTTTCACGTGTGCTTCGGTAATTATTTCTTCATCAATAAAAAGAATTCTTTGGACAATGTTTTTAAGTTCGCGCACGTTCCCGGGCCAGCCATAATGAATCAAGAAACTCATTGCTTCACTATTTATTAACGGCTTATCTTTTCCCATCTCGCGGCTTTCCTGAGTTAAAAAGTAATCGACAAACAATGGGATATCCAATTTACGCTGTTTAAGTTCTGGCACGAAGATTGGCAAAACGTTTAATCTATAGTAAAGGTCTTCCCTAAAATTTTTGTGTCTTACTTCTTCTTCTATGTTACGATTTGTTGCAGCAATTATTCTCACATCAACTCTGATTTTTTCAGTACGTCCAATTTTTTCAATTTCACCATCCTGAATAACGCGAAGCAGTTTCACCTGAGCGGAAAATGGTAGTTCTGTAACTTCATCAAGAAAAATTGTCCCTTTATTCGCAACTTCAAAAAGTCCTGGTTTCCTTTTATCTGCACCTGTGAACGAACCTTTTTCATATCCAAACAGTTCACTCTCAACCAATTCGTTTGGGATACTTCCACAGTTGATCACAATAAAATTTTCGAATTTCCTCTCGCTCTTATAATGAATATTATAGGCAACCAATTCCTTCCCCGTACCGGAAGCACCTCTTACTAAAGTTGTTACGTTATTTTGCGAATATTTTAGTATCGCCTCTTTCAATTTTAACATTACCGGAGATTCGCCAATGATTTCCCTTTGCTTTAGAATATTCTCAACACTAATACGTAGTTTATGATGAGATTTAGAACTTTCCCGCTCCAGAAGGCGCTTTTGATATGCATTAAAAATCGAAATCACAAAATCTGTTGGCTGGTAAATAAATTCTTCAATATCACCGGGATATTTGGTACAATACCAGTATGCACCGGCTTTCAATAAATTACTTGCAAAATCATAGTCAGATAAATTGATCGTCATTTTTGTTATAACAATAATTTGAAGCGAAGAATCTATTTCTTTAATCTTTACAATTAATTCTTCGCCCATTAATCCGCCAGCGATCTGAAAATCCATAATTACAAGGTCGAACTCTCCCCTTCGATTATTTAGAATTTCCAATGCAGCTTTACCATTGGAAACTACTTCGTTGATTTTAATCTTGTCTTCAAAGGGGCGGATAGTATTTTTTACTCTGCGGACATCATATTCCTCATCTTCAATTAGTAGAATTTTAATTTGACCATCTATGTTTAGCACGTTTATTGCCTTTTAATTTTTATATTTAATTTTAAAAAAGCATCCGCCTTCATCAAAATTTCCAGCATCAATATTCCAACCGCATCTTCTGCTCATTTGATATGCGATGTAACAGCCATAACCGGAATTTTTTAAATCCGATGCCTTTGTGGTAATATTTTCCAGAAATATTTTTTTTATCCCTTCCGACGAATTTTCTAATAAAGATTCAGCCATACCTTTACCGTTATCGCTAATTGTGATCGTACTAGTATTATTAGCTGAATTAAACTCTGTTTTAATTTTTATGTTCAGCGCCTGATCTCCGCCATGTTCTATACTATTTTGTATTAACGGTTCAATTATTTCCCAAACTACAAATTCATTGATCGGCACTTTTGGAAGTTTTTCATCGAGTTCGACTTGAAAATTAAATGCATTAGATTTACTTGAAGTCCGTAAAAAAATGTTATCGATTATAAATTTGATTACTTTATTTAAATCAGTACTGAATAATTGACTTCGAATCGTTTGAACCGGCGGATCATACCATTTCATATCATAAATCACTCTTGAGACAAAGCTTGAGTAATGGGTTATTCTCTCCTTAACTTCGTTAATATTTTCGGGCGAAAGCTGGCGCAAATCCTCTTTAATAAACCCCATCACCTTTTCTGCTTTGTGATGAGTATGATAAATTCTATTTGTAAAAGTAAGTTCTTTTTCGAAGTTGATTTGCTGTTTAATATTCTCTTCATGTTCTTTAAGAAGTTGTTTTTGTGCTTCATCCCTTTCCTTTACTGTATAAGATGAAATAAAGTACATCGCGAGCAAACCCAACAGGATGAGGGATAAATATATTGCAGATGTTTCATCATAGCTTGAACTGATTTCGTTAGTGATGAACGAAAAATCCGGAGTGTTCTTGATGTACAAAGCACCGATGTATTCTCCTCGTAAAACAAACGGGACAAAAGTATTAAAGGTCTGTTTTTCCTCAATTAAGCTGTATATAAGTTCAGTCTTAGATATTTCAGATTTAATATTTTCATAAAGCGAAATTGCGTTTTTATGAACGGTTTTTGTATCAGGCGGTGTGAACTTTGAATTAAATAAATATTCAAAAAGAATTTCGCCCTCATCAATTGCAAAGACCTTTCCCTTTTTAGTAATGAGAATACAAATCTCAGTTATGTTATGCTGAAGGATCTGTTGACTAAAAATAATATCAAACGATTGAATAATTTTATTCGCTACATCATCATTTTCGATCATTTCAGGAGTAATTGATTCCAATAATAGTTCAAAAGAAGTAGTTGTTAAATTTGCCAACCTTTCTGCTGAATCTTTTTGATACCATTCTTGAGTGGCTTCCAGAAAATTTTTAATTGAGTTTTTGTTAATAAACGAAATGATAATCTGAAAGATTAAAAGAATTAAAAACAGAACGGTAAGATGTTTAAATTCAAAATGATACTTTTTAATCTTTTCGAAAAATCGTTTTCTGTTCATTACTTAGACAATTATTTAATTACAATAGATTTTGAAAAAATGATTTCAGATGCAGTTTCAAGTGCCTCATCGACTCCAATCTTCTGTTTGATCGCAAGGTTTATATAGTACGATAACACATCTGAAATATATGTGTAGTTTTTTAAAAATGGTCTGTGAACACCACGCTCAAATAAATTTTTATAAAATACCAAATCACTATTTTGAGCGATGTAAAATGAATCTTTATAAATGCTTTCCCTTGTCGGTAAATAGCTTCCTTCTTCGTACATAATTTTTTGGGCTTCTTCACTCATTAAGAATTCAATGAGCTTTATCGTCTCAGGGATTTTCGTCGAATATTTTGAGACCATTAGATTCCATCCCCCAAAGACCGAACTCGGAATTTTACCATCGAAATACGGAGTTGCTGCTTTATCGATATATTTCAAAAGCTCGCGTTTTTTTTCAATCGCTTTATTATCAAGACTCAGAAAACTCGGCCAACCTCTTACAAATATTCCATTATTATTTAAGAAATATCCGTAACTATGATTTTCTTTGAAATTGATAACCTCTTTTGGAGAAATATGATACAAATTCACTAAATCGACTAAGAACTTTAAAGCCTTTTTGGCTTCTTTAGTGTGCAGCTGAAGGGAATCATTCACGACTAAAGGTTTTCCAAGACTCGACATTATTTCAACAAAAATACATATCAATCCTTCGTAGTCATCAGCCTGGAATGTAAAAAAAGGATTCGTTGTTGATTTTGTTTGCTTATGTAACTCTATGAATTCTTCCCAAGTAATTGAAGAGTTTAATTTCTCTTTAATTTTAGTATAGTTAGGTAATTTTTTCAATTCATCGCTTCGATAAAACATCAAAGCCACATCGATATAGAGAGGCAACGCCATCAAACTGTCATCATAATAACAAGAACTGAGTGCGGGTTTGATAAATTCTTCTTGCTGTTTTTTTGAAAAATATCTATCAAGCGGAATACACCATTTCGCAAATCGAGGAACCCAAATTAAGTCAACTGCAAAAAGATCAATTCGATCACTTTTATTTCTTAAGTATCGCGCAAGTAACTCTTTTCTTTCATTAGTGCTGAATTTTTCAAACGGTAAGTTTATAGCTTTAACTTCAATTTGTCCGAAATATTTTTTATTGAAACTATCTATGACCCTTTGATGAGCTTTAGAAATGTTATCCGCATAATATATTTTTGTTACAGATTTGCCTTTATCGGTACTCGACGACGAAATGGGTAAAAAGTTGCTAATCAAAATAAGCAATGAAATTATTACGGTGCTCATTAGGACGTAAATGATTTTTTCAAATTTCATTTTTCGTCTTTTAGAATATTTCGTATCATTTATAAGATAATGTATTTAAATCTCTACTCGATTTGTTATCAATTTAATAAAGCTTCCTTATCAAAATAATAAATTTATAAATAACAAATCATTTTTATGCACCAATTTTGTTCCAATATTGTAAAATTTGGATAATATCAATCTGAATACAAGGCATAATTATTGTTCAACTCATAATCTGAGATTAAAGAAAAAAATCTTGAACCAAACAGCATCAAGTAATATAAATTACTTTCCATATAACTTATTTTTGCATAAGACTAATTTAAATTTCAAATCATATTTAACAACTTAACACTAGAAGAAATATGTCAGTATTAGATTATTCCATCGTTATAGTTTATTTCCTAATCGTATTGGGAATTGGTTTTTCATTTAGAAAAAAAGGGGAAACCAGTACCGACTATTTTCTTGCCGGTAGGAATGTAGGCTGGTTGGCTATAGGTGCTTCACTTTTTGCCACAAATATATCCAGCGAGCACTTTCTTGGTCTTGCCGGGACAGGTTCGAAATCCGGATTAGCTGTCGGACATTTCGAGTGGTTGGCAGTTATAATAGTCTTAATGCTTGGTTGGATATTCACTCCCTTTTATCTTAAGTCAAATGTATTCACGATGCCCGAATTCCTCGAACGCCGTTATAATTCTGCAACAAGATATTATCTTTCTTTTGTATCGATCATCGCATACATTCTCACTAAAGTTTCAATTGCACTTTATGCTGGGGGAATTCTATTAAATTTTGTTGTTGGATGGGATATGTATACTTCAGCGGTTGTAATAGTTCTTGTAACAGGACTGTATACAATTGTTGGTGGTCTTGCCGCAGTTATTTACACAGATTTGGTCCAGATGTTTATCTTAATAATAGGTTCAATTGCTTTAACTCTGATCGGTCTCAATCAAGCTGGAGGTTGGGACGCTCTAGTTGCCTCAACGCCGGTAGATTTTTGGCATATGTTTAAACCCATGAGCGATCCAGATTTCCCGTGGACAGGAATTCTCTTCGGTGCACCAATTTTAGGAATTTGGTATTGGTGTACTGATCAATACATAGTTCAAAGAGTTTTAAGTGCAAAAAATTTAGATCACGCTCAGGCAGGAACAATCTTTGCCGGGTTCTTAAAAATATTACCGGTCTTTATTCTTGTACTACCAGGAATCATAGCATATAGTTTATCAAACGGAGAAGTAACCGGAGACAAAGCTTATGCATGGATGGTAACAACTCTACTTCCTTCCGGATTAAAAGGGCTTGTAGTCGCGGGGCTCTTAGCTGCTCTGATGTCTTCATTGAGTGGAATGTTCAATTCTACTTCAACATTACTTACAATTGATATTTATAAAAAATGGAAACCTGATGCTGATGAAACAACTGTTGTAAGATTCGGACGAATAACAACGGGTGCAATTGTTTTTCTTGGTCTGCTATGGATTCCTTTTATAAGTTTACTAAGCGACGAGCGAATGTACGTTTATTTGCAAAGTGTTCAAGCTTATATATCTCCACCGATTGCAGCAGTATTTCTATTCGGAATCTTTTGGAACAGAGTTAATGCAAAAGGTGCCTTTGCTTCATTACTAACTGGACTAGTACTCGGCGCATTTCGTTTTATTATCGAGATTCAGCATAAAATTTCTCCATTTGGTGAAGGATTTTACAAATATGTTGCAAGCGTGAATTTTCTTCATTATGCTGTGTTTTTATTCATTGTTTGTTCCAGTGTTTTAGTTTTTGTGAGCTTATTTACTGAAGCACCTGATAGAAAGAGATTGATGAATTTAACCTTCTCGGAAGTCGATGTTGATTTCCATCAAAAAACAAAGTATAGAAAATTAAATATTGTGCTCTCTACTCTTCTGGTTGGAATAGTACTTTTACTTTGGTGGATATTCAGATAATTATTTTAAAGTAAAAAAATATAGAATTGAAAAATGGATTTGAGTGATGAAGATCTTTCTTGTTGTAATTTTTTTCGTCGTTATTTTTTCGCAATCTTGTAAAAATCAAACCACAGATCCGTCATCACCGAATACACTTAGTCTTGACCAAAAAGTCGATAGTGTATTAGCTTTGATGACGCTCGATGAAAAAATCGGGCAAATGACTCAAGTCGATCGGTCATTTCTTGAAAAAGAAGAAGACATAAAAAATTATTTTTTAGGATCGTTGCTTTCCGGCGGAGGCTCTTCGCCTTCAAATAATTCACCTGCAGGTTGGGCAGATATGTATGATAGATATCAAAGCTTTGCTCTGCAAACTCGCTTGAAAATACCATTGTTGTATGGAATTGATGCAGTACACGGACACAACAATGTTAAAGGAGCTGTTATTTTCCCTCACAATATCGGAATGGGAGCTACGAACAATCCTTCATTAGTAGAGGAAGCAGCACGGATAACTGCCGCTGAAGTTTATGGCACAGGAATTCGTTGGACATTTTCTCCATGCATTGCTGTTCCGCGTGATGAAAGATGGGGAAGAACTTACGAAGGATTTGGAGAAATTCCGGAAATCACCGAAGCAATGTCAGAAGCAATGGTGAAAGGTTATCAGGGAAACAAATTAGATTTACCCGGTTCCATTCTTGCTTGTGCAAAACATTTTGTTGGTGATGGTGGTACAGAGGGAGGCAAGGATCAAGGCGATACAAAAATTAATGAAGCAACTTTGAGATCAATTCATATGAAGGGATACATTTCAGCAATTAAAGCCAGAGTTAAGTCAATAATGGCATCATACAACAGCTGGAATGGTTCTAAAATTCACGGAAATAAATATTTACTTACAGAGGTCTTAAAAAACGAATTAGGTTTTAAAGGATTTTTAGTTTCTGATTGGGAAGCAATTGATCAACTTCCGGGTGACTATAAAAGCGATATCGAAACATCGATAAATGCTGGCATTGATATGGTGATGGTGCCAAGAAAATACAAAGAGTTTTTAGCCAATTTGAAGTCATTAGTTAATGATAACAAAGTGCCGATATCACGTATAAATGATGCCGTTAAAAGAATATTAAAAGTAAAATTTGAATTAGGACTTTTTGAAAAACCATATACCGATCGAACTTTCACACCATTGATTGGTTCATCTTCCCATAGAGAAGTCGCGAGAGATTGTGTGAGACAATCATTAGTTTTATTAAAGAATGAGAATAATTCATTACCAATCTCAAAGAGCTTAAAACGAATTCACGTTGCTGGAAAAAATGCAAATAATTTAGGTTATCAATGCGGTGGATGGACAATTTCCTGGCAGGGCGGAAGTGGTGACATTACAACCGGGACGACAATTTTACAAGCAATTAAAAACACTGTTTCACTAGCTACTAATGTAACTTATTCCATTGATGGCTTAGGTGCAGAAGGCGCGGATTTTGGAATAGTTGTGATTGGAGAAACACCTTATGCTGAAGGTAACGGCGATCGTTCTGATTTGAATATTTCACAGGAAGATCTTTTGGCGATTGTTAAAATGAAAGGTGCAGGTATTCCTGTTTTAACTATTCTTATTTCCGGCAGACCGATGATTTTAGGTCAAGCTCTTTCGATTAGTGATGCTCTGATCTCTGCTTGGTTACCCGGCACAGAAGGACAAGGTGTTGCAGATGTAATTTTCGGTGATTATAATCCAACAGGCAGGTTAACTCATTCCTGGCCAAGAACAATGGGTCAAATTCCAATCAATTATGGTGATTCGAATTATGATCCATTATTCCCTTATGGTTTTGGATTGAGTTACTAAAAAATTAAAATGTAAAACTTATAGTTATCAATGTGAATGAATGAAAATCTTTATCATAGTTTTAAAGTTTTGTCTCTGTCTTCTCTTAGTTTCAATTAGTGTAAATTGTAATTCGGTTCCCGATGACGATTACATTAGTCCAACAATTATTTCAGGGCAAGTCAAAAATCCCGAAAACCAACCATTGGCTAATGCAAAAGTTACAATTCCTACAGCTCCGGAATATGATGGGGCATTTACAAACGATTTGGGTCTTTACTGTTTAGAAAATTTTCAACCTGGAAAACACCGTATCAAAGTTGAACTTTATGGTTATGAAATTTATGAAGCGGATGTTCCCAATCCCATTAATTGTATTGCAACAATAAATCCAGTTTTAAAAAGAAAAACTTATTCGGTTCCACCGATCAAACCTTTAAGTAAAGGTCCCGTAAGAATAAATGGAAAAAAGCTGGAAGTGGATTTTGATGGAGATGGATTTTTTGAACAATACTTCGTAAAGGGGGCCGCTTATTCTATAATGCCTATAGGCAATAAGCCGATAACATCGAAACTCGAGGATAGAAGCATCCAATATCTAAAAAATATGAGTGCTAACACTATCCGGACCTATGGTGGCGCAAGTAAGCCAATGCTCCAAAAAATGGCGGCAAATAACATTCGTGTCATTGTCGGTTTTTGGGTAAATACAGATTATGATCTTTCAAAGTCCACAATAAGACAAAAAGTAAAAGATGATTTTATGAAGATGGTCATTGATTTGAAAGATAGTCCCGGTGTGTTGATGTGGAATCTTGGCAACGAGCAAAATTATCAAAATGGAAATAATTCATATTGGTATTCGTTGATTCAGGAATTAGCAATCTTAGCATACAATATCGAAGGTGAGAAATATCATCCGGTCTGTGGAAGCAATGGAAAATTCTATAACATTGGCAGTCCTTCGATGAGCGCTGATGATGCTTCGCTTACCTATATGGATCTCTGGGCATCGAATATTTATGAATTTGATTTTAGCGGTTCGTTCGCGAGTTATCGTACCAAAACTAAAAAAACCGTCGTTCTTACCGAGTGGGGAATCGATGCTCTCGATAATAGGGCAAAGATTGAGTACGAAGATGTGCAAGCAACTCACGATAGTTTGAATTGGACACAAATATTAAAAGCGAGTGATATTTGTGTGGGTGGAACTGTATTTGAATTCACCGATGAGTGGTGGAAAGATAAGGATCCTTACTCGCACGACTACGGAGGATACGCAACAAGTGCTCATCCCGATGGTTACTCAAACGAAGAATGGTGGGGAGTAATCGCAGTTACCCCAGACACAAACGGCGATGGATTAGATGAATGGAGAGCAAGAAAAGTTTACTACACTCTACAAAAATTATGGGGAAAATAATTCTCATAAGTCAAAGGAGAAAATAATATGATGCTAATAATTTCACGTCAGCACGAACTTACTTTCTTTTTTTTACTTTTTCATTTGCTTCTTTTTTTCGCTAATCAGGTTTCGTCCCAAGGTAATGGTTTTGTTTATACTAAAGGTCGAGGAATATATTCTTCAAATGGGGAAAAAATTCTACTGAAAGGAATAAATTTAGGAAATTGGCTTCTCCCGGAAGGGTATATGTTTAAATTTAAAAATGCTAACTCCCCCCGGCTTATTGAAAAAGTTTTTAACGAGTTAATTGGACCTGAGGAAACAAAAGCATTTTTCAAAACTTTCAGAGATAATTACATCACAAAGGAAGACATTGAATTTATAAAAAAAGCCGGGTTTAATTCAATCCGAGTTCCTTTTAACTCTCGTTTATTCGCTGAGGAAAGTTTTCCCGATTATTTTATACCAACAGGTTTTGAAATGTTAGATAGAGTAATTTCGTGGTGTGAGGAATTTGGAATTTACGTTATACTGGATATGCATGGGGCTCCTTGCGGACAAACCGGCGACAACATCGACGACAGCTGGGGATATCCATTCCTTTTTGAAAGTCCAGAATGTCAAAAGCTTACTATTAACATTTGGGGAAAAATAGCAGAACGATATAAAGAAAAAAACATTGTTGCCGGCTATGATTTGCTGAATGAGCCAATCGCTCACTACTTCGATGCTTCAAAATTAAATCCTCTTCTTGAACCTCTGTATAAGAAAATCGTTAAGACGATTCGGGAGGTTGATTCAAATCATATTATATTCTTAGGGGGTGCGCAATGGAATACAAACTTCAGTGTATTTGGTCCCCCGTTTGATTCGAATTTAGTTTACACATTCCATAAATATTGGTGTGATACCACTCAAGAGGTTATTCAAGAGTATATTGATTTCAGAGAAAAATATAATGTGCCAATTTGGATGGGTGAATCAGGTGAAAACACAAATGAATGGATTAATTCCTTTAGGCAATTATTAGGAAGGAATAAAATCGGCTGGTGTTTTTGGCCATACAAAAAATTAGATGCTGCAAGTTGTGTAGCTTCGATCAATAAAACTTCGGAATTCGATTCAATTATAGTATACGCCGATAAACCTCGAACTACTTTTCAAGAAATAAGAGGAGCACGTACATCGGAAGAGATAATTAAAAAAGCACTACATGATTATCTCGAAAATATGAAATTCCGTAATTGCGTGATCAATAAAGAATATTTAAAATCATTGGGATTGGAATAAATCATATGAAATCTCTTGTCTTAAAAATCAAAAAATCTTTTTCCAATTTTACTGGAGCAAAAATTCCCCCCATTATTCTTCTGTTTGCCAGTTTAACCGTTTCATCTTTCCAATCGGCAAACTCTATGAATGCTAAAATGAATAATTTAATTTCTCAAGATTTTGTCAGTGATGAAAAAACTATTTCGATTGACGAGCGGATTGAGAAACTAATTAAACAATTGACGCTGAATGAGAAATTAGAATTATTGGGCGGTACAGGTTTTGCGACAAAACCAATTGCTCGATTAGGAATTCCGGAACTTAAAATGGCAGATGGCCCGCTTGGTGTCCGTTGGGGAAGCGCTACCGCGTTCCCATCCGGAATTGCATTAGCAGCGACCTGGAACCCACCACTTGTTCACGAAGTTGGCGCAGCTATCGGAAGAGAAGTTAAAGGAAAAGGAAGACATATTTTGCTTGCTCCTTGTGTGAATATTGCACGAATTCCTCAAGGGGGAAGAAATTTTGAAAGCTTCGGTGAAGATCCTTATTTAACTTCTCGTATGACGGTTGAGTATATCAAAGGGGTACAAAGTGAGAATGTGGCAGCTACAGTGAAGCACTTTGCAGTTAACAATCAAGAATATCAGAGATTATTTGTTGACGTAAAAGTAAGCGAGCGGGCTTTAAACGAAATTTACCTTCCATCATTCAAAGCTGCAGTGGAGGAGGCGGATGTTCTTGCTGTTATGTCGGCGTACAACAAAGTAAATGGAAGTTATTGCAGCGAAAATAATTTTCTTCTAAATGAAACACTGAAACAGAAATGGGGATTTAAGGGATTAGTTATGTCCGACTGGGGTGCGGTTCACTCAACAATCCCGACAGCAATTAACGGACTCGATCTCGAAATGCCGTTTGGACAATATCTTAATCCAAGAACTTTAAACTCCGCTTTCGATAATGGTGAACTTACTGAGGAAATCATCAATGATAAAATAAGAAGACTTCTTTTTGTGATGAACAAAATTGGATTGCTAGACAATAATCCAGAGCCAGATGAATCGCTAATCAATAGCAAATTAAATCGAGACATTGCATACCGATCGGCACTTGAATCAATTGTTCTGTTAAAAAATCAAAACAATATTTTACCCTTAGATCAAAACAAGATAAAATCAATTGCAGTTATTGGACCAAATGCGGCAATTGCCCGAACTGGTGGAGGGGGAAGTTCTATGGTTAATTCAATTGATCCTGTAAGTCCGCTCGACGGTTTAAAAAACAGATTAAACTCTCATATCAAAATCAACTTTACTGAAGGCGTCCTGCTCGAGGGAGATGAAGCTCCAATTGATTCAAAATATTTTTTCATTGATGAAAAACTTGAAAAACCAGGTCTAACTGGCGAATACTTTAATAATATAAATCTTGAGGGCGCTCCAAAACTAAAAAAGGTTGATACAAATATTAATTTTAAATGGTGGAACGAAAAGCCTGACCCAGAACTCGAGAACGATAACTTTTCCGTACGATGGACAGGATATATTAAAGCCCCCAAAACCGGTGAATATACTTTTACGGTATCAAGTGATGATGGAACGCGATTATATTTAGATGATAGACTAATGGTTGATGATTGGAATGATCACGCAGTTGAAGCAAGATCTTGTAGAGTAACATTAAATGCAAACGAACCTACTAAAATAGTCTTAGAGTATTATGAACACGGAGGAGATGCTGTTGCCATCCTAAGCTGGAAAATTCCAGAAGAGGATAGTTGGAAGAACGCTATTGATGCAGCTAAACATTCCGATGTTGCTTTAATTTTTGCCGGCACATCATTTAATTATGAGACAGAAGGAAGAGATAGAGAAGATCTTAATCTACCTAATCTGCAGGCTGAATTGATAAATGAAATATCTGAAGTAAATAATAGCGTTGTCGTAATATTAATAACCGGTTCCCCCGTTCTAATGAATAATTGGGTCGATAAAACAAAAGGATTAGTTGCAGCTTGGTTCGGAGGAATTGAGATGGGTAATGCCATTGCTGATGTTATTCTTGGAAACTATAATCCTTCGGGTAAACTGCCGATTACCTTTCCAAAAAGATGGGAAGATTGTTCAGCGTATTCAAGCTATAAAACTCTTGATAGTGTTACTTATTACACCGATGACATTTTTGTTGGTTACAGGCACTTTGATAAGAACAATATTGAACCGATGTTTCCCTTTGGATTTGGCTTAAGCTATACAAATTTCAAATATGAAAACTTAAATGTCGCTGTAACAGATTCTTCAAATGTTATCGAAGTAGAATTCTCGCTAAGAAACGTTGGAGATAGAGAAGGTACCGAAGTGCCTCAGTTGTACACAAGTCCATTGAATCCAAAAATTGATCGAGCAAAAAAAGAATTGAAATGTTTTGATAAAATTTTCTTAAAATCAGGTGAAGAGACTAAAGTCAAAATGAAATTAGATAAAGAAGATTTCGCATATTATGACGAGACTTTAAGATATTGGAAAGTTGATGCTGTAATGTACGAAATTTTAGTCGGTAGTTCTTCAAGGGGCATATTATTGGAAAAGACAATCACGTTAAATTAAAAGAACAAATTCAAATTGTTATATAAAAAAAATTCAGCAATGGGAAAAAAAATAATAGTTGGAATTATATCTATTCTATATGTTGCTTTTGATCTCGGATTCGCCCAAAACTTTTCGGGAGGATTTAATTTTTACCTTCCGCCTGACGATACCTCTTCAAAAAAATTTTTGCCCTCATTTCCAATAAAGCCAATCGGCGATCAAGATTTCGTGAACATCGATTCTGATGGGAACTTTTCTGTTCAGGGAAATAAGATTAGATTTTGGGGAACAAATCTTGTTGCAGATGGCGCATTTCCAACCAAATCAAAAGCTTCATTCATTGCAGGCAGATTAAGAAAGTATGGATTCAACTTAGTTCGTTTTCATCATATGGATAACCCCTGGAGCCGAGAAAGCATATTCGAATGGGGATCGGATACACGCCATTTGAATCCTCTTACGCTCGATCGTTTTGAAAATATTGTAAATGAATTGAAGAAGAATGGTATTTACGTTAACATTAATCTCCACGTATCTCGAACATTCAAAGTCCAGGATGGTGTTGAAAATGCTGATTCAATCGTTGAGTTTGGTAAAGGAGTTACGCTATTCGATCCGCAGTTAATCGCTTTGCAGAAAGATCTTGCTCAACAATTACTTACTCACGTCAACCCATACACAGGAAAATCCTTAGTTAACGATCCGGTGATGGCAATGGTAGAAATCGTAAATGAAAACTCTCTTTATAGAATTTGGCGGGACGGAAAATTAAAATCTCGTTCGGATGGCGGTTGGTTAATTTTCCGACACGTTAGGATGCTTGATAGTTTGTGGAATGAATTTCTTTTCGCTAAATATTCAACCACGGCAAACTTAGCTGCAAGCTGGAATCGCGGATTGATTTCTCCTGGATCTGATAATCAGATTATTAACGGAGATTTCGAGAACCAGAACATTTCTGCTAATTGGATAATGGAACAACACGGAGGGGCTTCAGCAGTATTTTCCCGCGATACAGTTAATCCCTATTCTGGATCAACATCTGTAAAAATTAATGTTGTAAACACAACCGGAACTTCTTGGCATATACAATTTAAACAAATCAGGTTGACCACAAAAAAAGATTCACTTTACACAATTCAATTTTCGGCAAGAGCCGACAGTTCGAAACAGATTCAAGTCAATGTAATGCGGGACAATAGTCCATATACATATTATACCGGGAAAAGCTTTTTGCTTTCAACAAACTGGAGAACCTATTCATTTAGCTTCAAAGCAAGTGAAACAAATGTTGGACAAGTCAGGCTTGCATTTCAATTTGAAAACAACAAAGGCAATTTTTGGTTTGACGAAATTACAATGGCAAGATCCGGTGTGAAAGGGTTATTGAGCGGAGAGTCTTTAGAAGCAAAGAACGTTAAAAGAATTGATTTCTCCGAGTGTGCCGAATTTTCAGATAATCGAGTAATTGATATTTCCGATTTTTATATCAAACTTCAGAATGATTTTTTTGATACAATGAAGAGTTATCTAAAAAATACTCTTGGTGTTCGTGTCCCGATTACAGGTACAAATTGGAATGTAGGTCCGGCTGATTTAGCAGTTCAATCAAAGCTCGGTTATATTGATAATCACGCTTATTGGGATCATCCTTGGTTTCCATCCGTTCCCTGGTCGTCAACCGATTGGTTCATCAACAATCAACCAATGGTAAAATCTACTGATGCCGGGACAATTCCAAGTCTTTATGCAGGCGTACCGTTCGAAAGAAAGCCATTCACAATCAGTGAGTATAACCACGCTTATCCAAACAGATATCAAAGCGAATCGATTCTTTTCTCTACTGCATATTTATCTCTCCACAATGCTGACGGGATAATGTTCTTTGACTACAACAATTCAACAAATGATTGGGAAACTGATAAAATAAATAACTTTTTTAGTATTCATCGAAATTCTGTGTATATGGCACAAATGCCTTCCTCTGCTTTTGCTTATCGAAATAATCTTATTAAAAAAGCAAATCAGACTATTCTCCTCAAATATTCCAGTTCATTTTTAAATTTACTCCCCAAGATCGATGGAGGCGGTTGGACAGGTGTAAATCTATTTCCAAAATTGTTAGGATTGAAACATTCAATAAGAAATCAATCCTTTGATTCCGATTCAACAACTGATTTCTCTCAGTTACCTCAACCAGGAAATAATCCATACAAGTCAGACACTGAAGAAATTACCTATAACACTAATGGTTTACTTTATGTTGGCACTTCAAAATTCGTTGGACTCTCAGGTTATTTAAATAATTTTGTAAATACAGTTGTTGGAAATTTAACATTAAAGGCTGCAACCGGATTTGGAACATTGAACTGGCTTTCACTTTCAGATGATTCATTATCAGTTTCAAAACATTCATTAGTTACAATTACTTCAATGATACAGAACACTGGGATGCTTTGGGATGGCACAACAACAGTACACAACAATTGGGGAAGTGCACCAACAACAATTTATCCGTTAACGATATTCTGCCGAATGAATATATATGCCGATTCAATCAGGGTTTATCCGCTCGACACGAGAGGCGATTTTGACCCCGCAAATTATCAGACATATTTTCCCACAACTTCAAATTTATTCGATGTAGCATTTGTTCAATCGACTGCAAGGGCCCTTTGGTTTGGGATCGAGAAATTCGGTCACGGATCATTAACTTCAGTTGAAAATTCTGAAAGAGAAGGATTGCTTGAATTCAGATTGAAGCAGAATTATCCTAATCCATTTAATAACTCGACAATGTTTAATTATACAGTTCCATTCCTTTCGCAAATTAAATTGGAAGTGTTTAATGTTCTTGGTCAGAAAATAAGAACTTTAATCACCGACAAAATCGCTTCAGGAAAATATTCTATAAGTTGGGATGCAACAAACGACAGCGGAGAGCAGGTTAATTCCGGTATTTATTTTGTAACTCTCTCATCGGATAAATATTTTAATTCAAAAAAAGTAATATTTTTAAAATGAACATTAGTTTATGATAATTCGAATTCTGTTTATCTCAACAATTCTATTTGTAGTTTCAAACAGTCTGGCACAGACCACCGAATCAATACTGGCTACGTTTGGTAGTGAGAAAATATCCTCAAATGAAATCAAATTTCGATATGAATTGATGCCCCATTTGAGTAAAAGGCAATTTAATCCTGAGGAAGCGAAATTAGATTTCTTATACTCGTTAATTTCAGAAAAAATGTGGGCGCGAAAAGCAAAAGAATTAGGACTTGAAGCCCGCGACGATATTCGAAGTTCAAATTCATACATCGAAAAACTTCTTGTTAGGGATGCTCTTTTTAAAGAGGTGATTGCCAAAAGAATAAATATCTCGGAAGAAGACATTCAAAAAGGAATTAACTACAGTGGGACCACCTTAACAGTAAACATAATTAGCTCAATTGATTTAGCAGAGATTCACAAAGTCTACTCACTTTTACTTAAAGGTCTCCCCCTCGAGTCTGCATCTGAATCGAACAGCTATAAAATTCAATTTGCAGACTCAGTAGAATTGACTTATGGTATGCTTGAAGAGGAGACCCTTGAGGATACAGTTTTTGCACTAGCACTAAATCAATTTTCCAAACCTATCAAAAACAAACGAGGTTGGTTTATTTTTTATCCTGTTAATAAAGTCTATTCAATAGTTTCTAATAAGGATTCGGATAAAATTCGCGCTAATGTAATTCGTTCATTAAGAGAAAGACGAACAAAACGAATTGGCGAATCATACCTTAAGAACTTTTTTGATGGTAAAAATATTTCTATCAATGAAAGTATGTTTCAGAATTTCACCGAACGAACTCACAATCTTCTTCGCAAAAAGCAGTTACAAGAAAATCTATCTGAAAATGATACTCTTTATTTAAACGCTGGAAACGTCAACTCACTTTTAGAAAGCTACAGTGAGGAGGAATTATCCACTATAATCGTTCAAGCAGATGAATGTGAGATCACGCTTAATGATTTTGTTTATTATTTAATTTTCGAAGGTTTTCGGACTAAAGGCTCAAAGATTGATCTTATTGCTAAAAACTTAAAACTAAAACTTCATCAATTTATCGAACACGAAATATTGGCTTGTGAAGGGTATAAAAAAGGATTACAAAATAATCCTGAATTAAAAAACGAGTTAGATATTTGGAGCAATAGCCACCTGGCTCAAGCTCTACGAAATTCATTTCACGACTCTGTTTCGGTAAGTGATGAAGATGTTCATAATTATTACTTACGACTTCAAGATAAAATTGAACAGGTTACCTATGTTAATGTTGCAAAAATTGTAACAGACAGCCTTGAGTTGGTCGAGAAATTATTTATTGATCTCAATGCCGGGAAAAAATTTGAAGAACTGATACATTATTATAATAAGATAAAGGAGGATTCGGTTAGCGAAAATGAATACCTGCCGGTAACAAGCTTTGGAGAATTATCGAATGTCGTTGAGAATCTAAAAATTGGTAAAGTTAGCGGACCCTTCAAAACCAATGAGGGATTTTTAATAATTAAATTAATTGATAAAAAGGAAAAAACTCAGAAATATGATAAGCCGTTCAAGGAAGTAAGTTCGGAACTTAAAAATATACTAAGGTATTTGAAATTAAAAGTTTTGTACGATAATTATACAGTGCAATTAGCTGAAGAATATAATCTCAAAATTGATAATCAAGCTTTGTTAAAACTGAACCTCTCATCAATACCAATGTTTACTTATCGGTATATTGGATTCGGCGGCAGAATATCAGCCTCATCTTTTGTAACCCCTTGGTACGAGTGGTTTGAAATTTTCAGAAAAAAGAAAGAGTTGGCACCTTAGATTGTTTCCGTGAAAATTAATTACAGGTTTATAACTAACCCAACTTCGACACTTAAAAAAATTTTCGCGGAATCTTTCACCTAATAATTTGGAAAAAAGAACATAAATGAGCCTACTCAAAAAAGGATAATTTCAATAAAAATTGTTTTGAAATTGAACTAAAAACGAATCATTAATTTTCAATTTTGACCTTTTTTGATTCGGCTCATAAATAAAACTTCTCCGAAGGAGTCCTTCGGACTTTCTCAAAACCCCGTGACCCACCCTCTTGCCAAGCAGTAGTAGATAATAGCATTTTTGTTATAAGTGTCTGAGAAAAATCACCCAAAGTTTGACGAGCCTCTGGCTCAAAATATTTCTTAACAAATTAAATTTACGTCACCAAACTGCCGCAAGTAAGAAGATTGAACCAACTTTTCCCAGGCTTTGAATAGAGCGGGAATTTGAATTGGTAAATCGGCATGTTGAAGAAGCCATTCAAGATTTTGAATAGCATAAGGTACGCTTTTTAAGAAATGTTCTTTTCGCTCGTAAAATCCTCTGAACCCGTATGCGCCGAGCGCTTGTGTGATTCTAATGAA
>JAHJVF010000046.1 GCA_018828505.1 Bacteroidota bacterium
CCGCTGTAGCTTAGCGCAAGATTTAATGTCATTTTTGTGTTTTTTTCAGTTTTCTTAGCTGCTTCAAGAAGCTCTTTCCTAATTTCGTTAGGGAGAGTTACAAAATCACCAATCATCTGGAGCTTGATGTTATTTTTATGAAGCTCATCGGTTTCATTCCTAAGACTTTTTAACAAAAGCCGCATTAAAGTAGAAACTTCTTCTTTGGGTCTTTTCCAATTTTCAGTTGAAAAGGCAAAGAGAGTTAAATATTCAACTCCAAGCTGAGCACATGCTGCAACTATATCCCGAACGGATTCGACTCCGCGGCGATGTCCTTCAACTCGCGGAAGATTTCGAGATTTTGCCCATCGTCCATTACCATCCATAATAATTGCAATGTGTCTTGGTATATTTCCGCGCCTTTTAATCTCTTCCTGATGTATAACATCCTCCCCTCCTGCCTTGGGACTATAAACGTGGCGGGCAGGTTTCGACTGAGTTTTTGGCAATTTTTTCCTTGAAAATTATTAAAAAAGCAAATCAATTTAACCCATTAGGGTAAAAAAAACAAGCAACGCAATTTCGTTAACATCTTAAATTTCAAACACTTATTGTAGTTCTTTTCTATTCAAAAAGTTTCAAATTATTTTGAGGAAATAATATGTATATTCGCTCAGAAGTTATAAGTGTAGCAAAAATTGAGTAAAAGGGCTGTAATATTTTTTGCTGATACCACGATCCTATTAATATGCCTAATCGGATTCTATCATGTTTGGTAAAAAGCCGGACTTCCGATACAGTTTTCTCCAAACAGTCTCGTTATTGAAAAAGTTGTATCCGATCGTTTTGATACAAATATCTTATCCGGAGAGAGTTCTTTCTGTAAATGGATATAGGATCGAAACACAGGAAGATGTTGAATTTATTTTAGATGGATTGAGCATTAATGAAAGAGTAACGGTGCAAATTGCAAGAAGTGGTTCAGTTAGGGATGTAAGCTTAACATTAATTCCATTCTATAATTCGCGGTGCTTGATTTCACAAATTTTGGTGGGAATGTTTTTCTTTGCGATTTCAATTTTTGTTTATGTGAAAAACCCCAATCAGATCGAAGCTGTTGTTTACCATTGGGGTATGGTGGCCTGTACTGTAATAATTTTCACAACCCGGGGAAAATATTCAATAGAGCCTTTTGGAATCGGACATTTCATTCGAATAGTTTTCTCGACAGCTTATGCGCTCACTCCGGTTTTGTTTCTTCACTTCACATTTGTATTTCCAAAAACAGAGCGGCAAAATTTACAAAACCATTCAGTGTACGTGAACTTCAAACAAGAATAAAAGCACTTTTACGCAGAAAGGCGGAATTAAAAAAGAATATCGAAGAATATTCATTTGGAAAAATTTATATTGACTTCAAAAAACAAGGAGCATTAAAAAATAAAACCCCCCTTTTGCATTCAACCCATGAATTTAAAATCCTTAAATACTTTATCCAGCATGAAGGAGAAGTCGTTACACGCGAAAATCTTCTCGATGAGGTTTGGGGTTTCGAAACATTTCCAACAACACACGGTTGATAACTACATCCTCTCCATCCGAAAACAAATCGAAGACGATCCAGCAAATCCAAGACATCTAATCACTATACATAGCGCGGTAAACCGCCCGCCGAAGGCGGGGAAAATGCCTGCCCCGATTACTAAGTACATATATTCTTAAATACGATGGCATATTAATGCTCAAAGACAAAAAATGGAAAAAACTTTTATTAAATGTGATAACCTTAGTAACTTTTAACCCCTACTCTGTTAACCTTATTACCTTATAATAAGGTAATAAGGTTTAAGTAATAGCGGTAAGTCCCGACTTGTCGGGATTACTAAGGTTATCATGAACAAGTTTCTTAAAGTAATAATGCGTCACAGTATTTATGAGTAAAAGCACTAAGCTAGTAAATGTGGAATCGGGGGAAAATGGAGAAAATCAGTTTTAAATATTTTGACATAATCCGTCAG